>NZ_JAYFFC010000004.1:0-80335 GCF_034863245.1 Mycoplasma sp. 2248 | reverse complement strand
ATATAAGTAGAGTTTAAAAATTATAAAAAATGAGCTTCCAACTTGGAAACTCAGGGCAAATTTGATTATTTTTTAAGTTCATTTACTGAACCGATGTAAGCAAATTTTTCTGGATTTACATCAATAAATTCACCATTAATAATTCTAACAACTGAATCTACAGTTTGATCCAAAGGCACAAAAACCCCTTTTCTTAATGTGAAATGTTCAGTCATAAAGAAGTTTTGTGAGAAGAAGTTTTGTAACTGTAATGCTTTTTTAACGATTGTTTTTGATTCGTCATCTAGCTCATCAAATCCTAAAATAAGCATAACATCTTCAATTTCTTTATATCTTTGTAAGATGTATTTTGTGTCTAAAATAGCTTGATAGTGTTTTGAACCAATAATTTCAGGATTTACATTGTTTGATGAAGAAACTAACGGATCAAAAGCAGGGAAAATGTTTTTAGCACTAATTTCACGTGAAAGCACAAGTGATGAGTTTAAGTGGTTAAATACAGCAACAGCTGATGGGTCAGATAAATCATCCATTGGTAAGAAAACTGTTTGGAATGATGTGATTGAACCATTTTCATTTGTGTAAAGTCTTTCTTCAGCTTGTGAAATTTCAGTATTTAAAGTTGCTTGATATCCACCAATAGATGGTTTTTTATCAAGTGATGCAGCAACTTCATTTCCTGCTTGTAAGAAACGGAAAATGTTGTCAATGAATAATAAAACGTTTTCTTTATTGTTGTCTCTTAAGTATTCAGCAGCTGTAATTCCAACTGGTACAATGCTCATTCTTGAACCTGGGTTTTCGTTCATTCTTGAAATGTACATTGTTGAGTTTTGCATTAAGTTAGATTCAGTTAAATCATTATATAACTCAATAGCTTCTCTTGAACGTTCTCCAGAACCAATGAAGATAGCTGATGTGTTAGTTTTTTGTTTTGAAAGGTTGAAAATAATTTCTTTCATTAAAACAGTTTTACCAACTCCAGCCCCTCCAAAGATACCAATTTTATCTCCATCTAAAATAGGAACGAAAAAGTCAATAACTTTAATACCTGTTGTTAAAAGTTGAGCTCTTTTTTCATAGTTTGTGTTTGTTACAATTGTTGAATCCATTTCAACTGTTTTTGTAACTTTTGTTTGAGGTGAGCTTAAGTTATTTCCAAGCACATCGTAAATGTTTCCTTTTGCTTCATTTCCGACAGGAACCATAAATGAATGGTTTAATTTTTCAATCTTATCATTGATTGATAAGTTATCTTTTAAGTCTACAATAACTGCTAATAAAGTATTTTCATTAAGAATTCTTTTAACTAATAAATATGAACCATTGTCACTTTTAAGAAGTGAATTAATAGCTGGTAACTTTTCGTTTTTGAATTGAATTTCAATTACGTCGCTTCATAATTTTGTTATTTTAGCACTCATTATTTACTTCCTTTTAATTCATTTTTAATTTTGTTGTGAATTCGTTCTATTAGTTTTTCATCAGTAGTTAAGAATTCTTTAGCAGCAGGTAATTGTCATTGTAGATTGAATTTATTTGAATATTTGTTAAGTAAGAATGCGAAGTAGTTTTTAACTAATTCAGGATCTTTAGTTGTATCATTAATTAAATCTTCGACAACTTTCTTGCAAGTTGCATTAGATTTTTCGTATTCAATAATGAATTTGATTGCTTGATTAATTTGCAAATCAGATAAGTTATTTAATAAGTTTCATTGAATGATACGTGAAATTAAGTAAATGTCTTTTTCATCGTATGATGAAACACCTTTTTGATTAAACATTTTTTCAATTTGGATTCCTCCTAACATAAGTGAATTAATGTCATCATTAAGGTCGTATTTAACAGCAAGTAGTTTAGCTTGTTTTTTGAATGATTTATATAACTTACCAACAATTTTTGCACTTTGGTTCATTAATTTGTTTTGAACTCCACTACCAATACGTGAAACTGATAAGTTAACATCGATAGCTGGATATTTGTTAAGTGCAAATAATTCTGAGTTTGTAACAATTTGACCATCTGTAATTGAAATAACGTTTGATGCAATTAAAGATGTAATGTCGTTATCAACTGTTTGAATAATTGGAAGAGCAGTAATTGATTTTCTATTGTGGAATTTACCGCTTCTTTCAAGTAATCTAGCGTGTGCATAGAACATATCACCAGGGAATGCTTCTTTACCAACTGGTTTGTTGATTAATAAAGCAATTTCTCTGAAAATGCTTGCATGTTTTGTTAAGTCATCAAACACAATTAAAACATCATCTCCATAAGAAACATTTTCAGCGTGAGCCATAGCAATATATGGAGCTAAATATTGTTCATATGGTTTATCACTGTTTGCAGTTAAGATGATTGTGTATTCATCAGCACCATGTTCTTTAAGTAAATTGTGAACATTTGCAATTTCGCTTTGTTTTTGTCCAATTGCAACATAAATACATTTAACATTTTTGTCTTTTTGGTTAATGATTGTGTTTAAAGCAATAAATGTTTTACCAGTTTTTCTATCACCAATAATAAGTTCTCTTTGTCCTTTTCCAACAGGAATAAGCAAGTCAATTACTGAGTAACCTGTTTTTAATTGCTCATCAAGAGGCATATAAGACATTAAGTTGTTATTAACGTTAAAGATTTCTGAAGATTGCTCATAGAATTCAAATTTTTCTTTAGTAACTTCAGGGAATAAAATGTCACCGTTAATGTCAATGATTTTTCCGAAGTAGTTTTTTGCAGTTTTAACTTTTGTATCGACTTTAGCTCTAATTACTTCTGCACCAATTTTATATTCTTCAGGATTTTGTTTAATTAAACAAAAAGCACGATCTTCTGTTGCTGAAATTACCATCAATAAAGCATCTTTGTTATCTTTTAAATGGTAAATTTCATTTTGTTTGTAATTTGTTTGGCCACTTATTTCAACAACATAGTCATAAATGGCTGATATGTATAATTTATTTTCCATATTCTTCCTTTACTTTAAATTAGCTTTCTTTTTGTTTAAACTGCTAATGATTATTGTTCCAATTAATAAAAGTGTAATAAGTGTACCGATTGTAATTAAAACAATGTTTGTGTTTTTTGTTGATTGTAAATTTTCTTTAAGAATCAATTCATTGTAAGCTTTTTGGTATTGTGCTCTGATGTTTTCACTTTCATTAGTGATGTTTTTATTTTGAGTTACGATACCTAAATTAATGAATTGTTTTTGAACTTGTTCTAACTTTACATTGAAAGTTTGAAATTGTTGATTTTTAAATGTGCTTACTTGTTCAATTCTGTCTAAGTCTAAAATTAAGTCTCTTAAACTTGATAACGCTTCATTAACATCGCTAAATGTGAAATTAAAAGAATTTAAGTTAGCTTCAATAACTGATTTAATTTCAGGTACTGAAATTTGTTTTGAAAACTCGCTATATAAGTCTTTATATGCACTTGTTAATAAATTAAAGTAAGTTCTTCCTTTAATTGTTTGTGCGTGAATAGAATTAGTGAATGCATCTTTTGAGTCTTCTGATAATGATAAGTTGATTAAATCACCTTTATCATTTTTAAAAGTTACATCCTTGTAGTATTCAACTGCATCATTTATGATGTTTGAGAATTGTTGATTGTTAATAATTTTTACTGCAACAAAGATTTGGTCAAAGACAATTTCTTGAAGTTTTCTATTTCCAAGTTTTTCAAAAACTAAATCTTTGGTAATTCCAAGTGCATCATAGTAACCTAACATCGAAGATTCAATCGCATCACTTACAACTTGCATTGATTGAGCATATTGTGCATCTGAATATCTAGTCACTTCACGTTCATAAGATGTTTGTTTCTCATCTGATGTATTTGTTAAAGTAATTGTTGCTACTAACTTACCATCTCCTTCTCTTAAACCTGTAACGTTGTATTTAAGTAATTTTAATAATGGATTAAAGAAGAAAACTGCTTCATTATTAAATTTAGCATTTTGTGAATTTACTAAACTAATTAATTCTGCATTTGAAGCTTTGATGTAGTCGCCTGTAAGTATTGGAGAAAGTCTAGGAACGTTTTCTTCAGCAACTGAAACTACAATTGGGTCTTCTTCAATTTTTTCTTCAGGTAAGATTGGAAGAGTTGATTCTTCAACTTCATTGAATTCTTGGTTTTTCTCAATGTCAAATTTCATCGTTCTCTTATTAAGAACTGATAAGAAATAAGCATCCCAAGTTTCAAAACCTTTAGGTACATTTAAATCTAATTTTGCATTGTCATCTAAGACCTTGAAAACTTCTTCATCTTTTGCATATTTAGGAAAGTCTTCTTTTTCTAAAAGAATATCTCTTCAAGATGAAGATAGTGATTCAATATAGCTATTTGTTTGATTTAAAATCGCACTTTGAGTAAGTTGATTATTAATTACTTCTGCTTCTTCAGGAATGGCAACTTTTCCTTCTGTGTCTATAGCACTTACTTTTTCGTAGTTATCTGGTGTAGCTTCGCCAATCATAACTGGTCCAAAATCATTTTTAAAGTAAGTAATGTCTCCTAATTTGTAAGTTTCATTTGTAAGTAAATTAGGGAAAATGATGTTAAATCCATTTTCAATTGGATTTGAAACTATTTGATCTTTTTGAGCCTTTAAATAATTTACAAACTTTTTATAGTAAGTAATTCTTTTTAAATGTTCAATATTTGGTTCTGCTAAATTTTGCTTTTCATAATCTGCCACTTCTAATTCAAGCTTTTTAATAAACTCTTCAAGGACTAATGGTAATTTTTCATTGAAAATGTTTTTTTGCATTTCCTTTGTTTCAGGAAAATTAGCAACAGGTTCTTTTTCTGATCCAGTTGTATCACTTGCTGTTTCGTTTTCATTTGTAGTTGCTGAAATAACCGAAAGCGGTAATACTAATGAAGAAGAAATAGCACCTAATTTAAGTCATCTTCTTATTTTCATAAATCCTCGTTTTCAAATAATGAAAAGTAAATTTGAGCTTTAAGCTTGAATGCTTTTCTTTTTAGTTTTTCTAATCTATTAATTAAATCAATGTCATTAGAAGCATATAAAGCAAATTTTGTTTTTAGCAGTTCTCTTTTAATTTCTTTGTATTTTTTATTTAATGAATGTAATTGGGTTTTATTTTTGTCATCTTGGGTAAAAGTATCAAATGAATTATTGTAGAAAAGGACAATTTGATTTTCATTGCTTTGGACAAATAATGAGTCAAATATTAAAAAGTATTCTTTTGAATTTGTTTTAAGTGAACATAAAACTTTTTTGTAACTTGAGATTGTGTTTTTCTCAACCTTTTGTCAACTATCTTTTAACTGATGATTGATTTTTAATTCAGAAATCTTAAGATGTCTTTTAATATTTTTAGCTGATACTAAAGTTAAATCAATCATTAGTTCCCCTTTCTGATTTCGTGTAATAAGTCTTTTTTCTTGCTAAGCATTGAGATTTGTTCAATTTCTTTTTCTCTTTTAACTTTTAAGAATTGTCTTTTTTGGAATTTAATTTTTTCTTCTAAATCATTAAGAGTACTATTTTGAGCAACTAACTTATATTTTTCATAAATTAAAGCTGACTCAGTTAAAAGTGAAGAAATAGCAAAATTTAAGTAAGACTCAGTTTCTGAATCGATGAACTCATTTAAATCTTGTGAGATTTTATGAGTGTTGATATTTGAGTTAAATAATTGACCGTGTTGATGGTGTTTAAGTGTGAAATTATTCATATTTACAGGAAGAAGTTGAATATGTTTTTCTTTAATCTTTGTTGAGTTAATTACAAAGTTTAAGTTTGCATAATCATTAATTTTGAAGTTGTTAATAATGATTTTTGGAAGTAGTTCATTTAAGTAATCAACTTCATTTTTCTCAAAGCTAAATAAGATATTAAATCCGTTGTCACTAGCAAACTTAATTGCTTTTTGACCGATAGCAATAATGCTATCGTTAGATTTGTTGATAGCTTGGAGCAAGTATTTTTCGTGTTTTTGATATGAGTTAGTACTATATTTTTCTTCTTCTGTAATGTAAATTCAAAGTGTTTTTAATCCACCCAAAGTAAGCAAGTCACTTTTTTTATTAAGAGCAAAATCATTGATTGAATATTTATCAGTAATTTGCTCAATTATGAATTTTGAATAGTTAGCTCTATCTAAACAGTAACCAATTTGTTTAGATAGTCTAAGTAAGTTAATTAAAGTAATATTTTTCTTTGATTCAACGATTTTATAAATCTTTTTAAGAGAATTGTATTTTGATTCAATAGTTTTACTGTTCATTAATAATTCCAGCATCTATAAATAATTTATAAACATTGTTTTCTTTTAATAAAAGAACACTTGGTATAAATTCGATAATGTAATTCTCTTCAATTAGTTTATTTATGTATTCATTAAAGTCTGAGTTCAATTGTGAAACAGAGCTTCTAAGTATTGTATCTGATACAGAAACATTTTGTTTTTGTTCAGTTTTAGGAATTTGATCATATAAACTAAATTTTGAATCAATAGTTCAGGTGATAACAAATTTATCTAATAAAAGATTATTTTTTCTGCTAATTCATTTTTGAATACTATCTGTCAAAGGTTTTAAATCTTTTTCAGTTAAGTTGTATTCAATTAAAAATGAATTTCAGAAACTTTCATTTGAAACATAAGTCGGTTTGCTTTTAAATCTTTCAAAGTCAGCAAATAATTTTGATTGATAAACTTTTGCTTTTTCTAAGTATGCTAAAAGCTCTTTATTTTTCATTTTATTTTTCTTAAACATAAATTATTTACCTCTCTTTGTAAAGTGTTTTCTTTTTTCATAAAACAAAGCAAATATCTTGATAAATCCAGTATATGCTATAGATGAAAGTGCAAATAGAATATAAAGCATAATTGTGACTAGTGCAAAAATTGTCAATATATCTCAATTCTTTGTTAGCACTAACATTGCTCAGTTATCATTGCTTAATGTAGCGTGTAAGAAAATACTAAATACTAATGAAATTGTTAGAGAAACTAACATAGCTAAAAGCATTGCATTTTCTAAATTATTTAATTTGTTAGCTTTATTGTATTTAACTAATCCAAAGTTAATTACAAATAAAACAAAGAATAATAAGTTGATAATTAATCTGTGAAAGTAGTTTAATTGAGTATTTGCAACTAATAAAACAAATAATGAAACTAATTCTAAAATTACAAATGCTGTTTTGTTTGTTAATAATTGATTTTTGAATTTTGTAAATCTACTTGTAATTACAAGTCCATTTAAGATTGCAACTAATGAAATAAACACAGCAAATAAAGTAACTTTTGTGGTTGTATCTTCACTAATATCGATTGGTTTGTAAGCGTATTTTGCAAGTGTGTAAATCGCAAAGAACATTGCAGGCAAGATAAATGCAAGAATTAATTTTGTAAGTGATGCAAATAAACTATTTCTGTAAACTACACTTGATAAGTTTGAGATGTTTGAGTAAACTTTTAAACTTACAAGTAAGATAAGTGCAAAAACTAATCCAAAAATAGATAAGTTTTTGTAAACTGCGTTTTCACTGAAAATTCTAGTTAGTTTATTAATGTAAACGTTGTTCACAAAAATACCAACAATTCTTTGTGTTTCAATGCTTCCATCTTTTGATTTTGAAACTTGAACGTTATTAACCATTAAAACAAGCATTGTTAATCCAATTCCGAGTAAAACGTATTTGATTATAGTATAGCTTCAATCTAAAACTAATTTCTTGATGTTAATTGAAAAACTTCTTGATTTTTGAACTTGTGTGTATACATCAAAAGTTAAATCAATAACTAAAAGTGGTATAAGTAAAAATGAGTTATAAATTAATCATTTTGCAGAAGTATCTTTTGTAGTAGTTATAAAAGTAAAAGTATAAAATCCAAATGTAATAAGTGCATAAGTAATGTATGCAACATATCAGTAGATGTAACTTGAAAACTTCAAGTTATTTTTGTTTATGACAAAATAACTCTTAGTCATAGCGATAATAATCAGCAACGATAATAAAGTTAAATTGAATAAAACAAAGAAGTTAATACTTGAGTTTATTTTGAAACTTCTATCAAACAGAATTGAATAATCAATTCCTGTTTGATCGCCTTTGTTAATAAAGTAATTGAAAACAATTCCAATTGAGCTTATTAACAAGAACGAAAGTACAAGTGAAATTAATTTAAGAACATTTTCTTTACTTCAGTTCAACTGTAATAAATTGGTTTTACTATTAACTGAATGAGATTTCTGCATCGCCACCTCCACTTGGATCAAAGTTAGCTGATTTAACTACTGCTGTTTTACCAAATTTAGTAAATGCTTGTGAGCGATTTAATCTGTCAGCCATTGTTTGGTTATCTACGTAAATTGTTCTAAATACATTTTTACCTGATTCAATTAATCCGTATAATTCTGGACCTCAGTTATCATCTAAGTCACGTGCATTACCTTGAATGTATAATGTGTTAACTTCTACAGGACTAACAAAATGTAATTTAGGTCTTTCAGGTCCTTTGATAAGCATTGCAGATCATTGTTGAGCCGCTAACGTGTCAGCGTTAACTGTGAATGTATTTGTGTTATTGTAAAGAGTTAAGTTTTTAAATACTCTATTGTGGAAACGCATTCCTTCAAGACTTCTGATGTTTTTGTTTAATGAGAAATCAAGTCAAGTAGGTCAAGAACCATCTCCGAATTCTCCTTGGAAAATTCTTTCGTTGTATCTATCTTTGAATGCAATATCAAGACCTTCGTTGATTTCTTCTAATGTATCATCTTTATCAAATCTAAGTCTGTTAAATACAATTGAACCTGGCATATTTGTATTATCTTGCATAGCTGCGAATGTGTAGTCAAATGTAATATTTTTTACACCACGTAATGCAATAGGGTCAATTCCTCAATCTTTACTTAATAAGTCATTTGAACTATAAAGGTCTAATTCTTGGATTCTCTTATCTTTAAGTGCAATAAGTGAAGTTGTATCTTTACCTTCAAAGAATAAAGTTAATTTTTGAATTGATTCAGGAAGTTGTTTTAAAATGTGTCTAAATTCTTGACGTTTGTCTTTAAGACCCATATTTTTGATTACAAGTACATCAATTTGTTTGTTAGCTTTTTTAACTTTATCTAAAAAGCTTAAGAATGAATTGTAACCTTTAGTGTTAGCTGCATCAAGAATTGCCATAACTTTGTTTGTTTTGACTTTTTCTTTTGCAATAGCACTTTCTGGTTTGTATTCATAAATTTCAATTCCTTTATCAGCGCCTGCTCCATATCTTGAATATTCAGAAGTTTTATTTTGTTTAGAGAACCCATCATATTCAAAGTTTCTAATTTGTTTTGAATTTCTGTGATATTGTGATTCGTAAGCAAAATATGAATTTTTATGTCTTGCTATGTATTCATTACGAACAACATTATCTTCTAAGTTAACATGTGCAAAACTACCAAATCCTGTATCACCTCAATGGAAACTTGGAACCATACCTTTGTTAAGGTAATTTTCAAGTTCTCTATTTATAGTTTCAAGTGTTATCTTAAATGCGTATGCTTGTTGAGGATCTTTAAGTAATTTAAAAAGATATGAGAAATCTGCATTCTCTGGATAATTAATTTGAGGATTGTTATTAGCAATCTTAATGATACTCTTGTTTAAAAGCTCTTTATCAGCTTCTGTTAAATCATTTGGATTTTTATTAAATATGCTGTTAATAACAGAAAGATTTTCTCTAATTTCTCTTTTCATTTCCTCTTTGACTTTTGTAACTTTGTCAATAGGCTTAGGTTTCATTGTTGCAAAATCTAAATCTTTTGCAGCTTCTGGGTTAGCGTAACCTTCGATTGCTTTTGAAGGTTCTGTAGATGGATCTGGTTCAGGTTCTGGTTCTGGTTCTGGAGGAGTCACTATAATTGGTTGTTCAATAATAGGCTCTGTAGGTTGCTCAGGTTCTGGTTCTGTGGTTTTAGGTTGTTCTGTATAAACACTATCTTCTGCTTTATCCGGATCTTCTGGTTCTGGTTCTTTTGGTTGCTCTGGTGTTGGAGCAGGATCTGGCTCAGGTTGTGGATCAGATCCAGGTGTTGGGGTCACAGGTTCTGGATCAGGCGCAGGAGCAGGATCAGTAGGCTCAGGTTCTACCGGATCTGGGTTTGCTGGTTCAGGGTCAGGTACAGGTTCTACTGGATCTGGCTCTGGATTAACAGGTTGTTCTGGTTGTTCTGGTTCAGTAACAGGTTTTGTTGGTTCTGGTTGTACTGGTTTTGGATTTTCAACAGTTGGTTGTTCTGGTTCGATTTTGACTTTAATTTTTAAGTTATTATCTTTGTTTGAAGAATTTCTGTCGCTATATAAAACATCGTTTTCATTGATGACTGTAGCGATTCCACGTGACTGAGTAATAACTCCTAAGTCTTTTGTTTTTGGTTTAGCATTATCACTAATTGTTTTAGCTGCAACAACACCTACAACAGCTAGTGCAGAAACGGCACCAATATTGATTATTATTTTTTTTCTTTTAGCTTTAATCATAATTAATACCTTTCTTTAATTATTTGTTGAATTTGTATTCTTCAGGAATTAAATTTGCTCCTTGTTTGAATAAGTAAGTTTGAATATTTGGATATAACTCTTGTAATGCTTCACGGTATGATGATCTTTGATTTTCTCCTCCACCGTAAATTAAGTCATATTGTTCTAATTTGTATTTACCATAGAAACCATTGTAAGATTCACCTTCTGATCTGAATGCTTGAGTTAAAGCAGTTAATGACACACCTGTTGAATCAGCTGTTGCATAGTTAATTCCAACAATTTCATTATCAATTGTTCTAACTGATGAACCTGATGCACCAGATAAAGGCTGTCAAGCACCTAATGAGTAACCTAATCCGTAGTTTAAGTATCTATCTCCTGTGTAAGTTGAAGCAGAATCTCTAATTACACCGAATTTGTAACCTTCGTTTTTGCTTGAATTAATTAATGGAGAAACGATTGTAATATCAAATACACCAGGCATATCGATAAAGTTTCTCACGCTTAGTGATTTGTTTCATCCACTTCCGTATTCTTTTGTGAATACTTTTTTATCAACTTGTTGACCTTCTGCGACATAAACAGGTTTATTAGTTCAAATACTTTGACTAAATCCTGAATCAATAATTGCAACTTCAGATCTTTCTAACACCTTACGGTTAAATAAGTGGTCAGTTTTAGCATTTGGGAAGGCTACTGAAATTAAGTTGATTTTTGATTTTGGGATATTTGCAGTTTTATCGTTTGTTAATCTGACATTAGGTATCATTGTTTGTTCATCTTCTTGATATGTAGCTTTTAAACTCTTTGTAGCAAACTTGAATTTTTCATTTTCATTTCAGTTTGCAAAATTACTTGTAGCTAATCTAGCTAATTCAGCAGCTGAACTAACTGATTTTGGTTCACCAAATGTGTTTTGTGGATCTCCATTAATTGAGTTGTATTCATATGTATTATCTGAATTGCTAAAATCAAATTCGAGAACAGCAAAGTCTGCTGCTTCTTCTAATTGTGATAATGGTGAATTTGGATCTACATAATCTCTTGGACTAGTTCTTAAGAAGTCAAGACCGGCGTAAACTAGTTTAACTTGTGATGGTTTGAAACTAAATATATCAACTGTTGGTTGAAGTTCATTAGCTTTTAATCATTGGTCAATTGGAGTTTCATCATTAAAGTGTAATAATTGGATACCTACAGTTTCACCAATTACACCTTGTTTAAGTCAGTTTTTAGCTTCAGTATATTTTGCTAATCATTTTGGATTTCATTGTTCAGCTTGAATTCTTTGCACTTCTGCATATAAAGGTGGTAAGTCATTTTCTTTAACTGCTAGAGCTTGTTTTTCGTATCTATCAGCTTCTGCTTGATTACCTGCATATAAAGCTTCATATTTTTTGTCTTCATATGACTTAATTTCATCATCTTTAGCTTTAATTCTTGCACTAACTTCTTCTGTCAATTTGTGGTATTCTGCATCAGCATCTTCAACTATTTTTGTGTATTTATTGTAGTTATCAGCTTCAACTTGTAAATCATTAATGTGTTTGAATCTTGATTGACTTGACGCATTTGCAGTTGATGCAGCAAATGCTTGAATAACGTGAATATTTGTTGCGATATATCATTTTGTTGGATATCCATTTTCGTCAAGTTTGTAATCTAAAATTCACGCAGAACCATTGTACATTCTGTGCTGATCTATTAAGGAGTTAGTGTTCATAAGCTTAATAGCATAAGATTGAAGAGCAGTTTTCTTGTACATTTCATTAGCTAAATATCTAGGCAACCCTCTATTTAAAGGAACTGAATCTCAGTAAGCTGCTTTTGTGTCATCTCTTAATGGGTTTAATGATAAAGTTCCATCAGAGTTTACGACAGAGAAGTTTCTAACAACAGCACTTTCAAATGTAGGTTGACCTTCTGCTTTAGCTTTTCGGTCATATGCCTCAATTTGCTCTGGTGTTAATCTTAAGTTATCAGCTAATTTTGATGAATAATCACCACGGTAATCTTTAAGAGCTTTTACATATCCTTGTAAATCAAGAACATTTTTCTCTGACTCTGGAAGTTTTTTATATGCTGCAGGATCTGTTTTGTAAAGTTCAGGCATACCTGGAATATTTAATCCAACACCTGGATTTGTAGGTCTTGTAGGAATTTCAGGTTCCACAATAACTTTATCACCCTCTTTACCACCATTATCTTTAGGGTTTTGAGGATCGTCATTTTTAGGATTTGCCGGATTTTCAGGTTTTGGTTTTGTTTGTCCACAAGAAATACCTAAAGATGAAATTGAAACAATTGATCCAAATGTTGCAAGCAACATTAATTTAAGTTTATTTTTTTTCATAATTTACTCCATTTTTGTTTAGCTTCACTTGAAGTTAAAACTAGTTTTAAATCCAAAAATAAATATATAACCAATATATATATATATATTGATGCTAACATTAATATTATAGCACCCTGAAAATTAATTGGTCAATAAATTAATTATTTTTATGTAAATTATTCAGGTATTTATAATTTATAACTTAATAATAACATATATATGAAATTCATTTATGAATTTAAAGTGTATTTTTGAGGCTAATTTTGACTTGTTTTATTAAAAATAAAAATTCATAAAATAACTTATAAAATAACCTGATTTTTAAGTAAAAAATAATTTAAAATAAGAATATGGCTAGACAATATTACAACAAGAGAGATTATGAGATTGATTGAGAAAATAGTGTGATTGTTTTAAAAGATCATATGATTGAGCAACTTAAATCTGATAATAAGTTTTTAAAATACAAAAAAATCGGAGGAAGCACCGTTTCTGAGATTTTAATTAAGGATGCATTCAAAAATGAATTTAATGCATTTTGTCACATTGCACACTTAAAATTACCTGTGTTATCACAAAAATACATTAATGCAGGGACTATTTTAGAACCTAAAATATTTGATTTCTTAAGAAAGATGCACCCTAATGTAGTGATTGAAAACTTTGTTGCTACTGATTATGAATATAACTATTTCAAAGACAAGGATGATGTTATTATGGGAGTTCCTGATGGATACATCCCTTCGACAAATATGATTCTTGAAATCAAAACAGCACAAGATAAGAAATATGAACTTTGAGGCGACAAAGACGTTGACCCTTCGTATAGAAAACAAGCACAACTTTATTCGTATTTAAAAGGAGCTAATCATTACTCAATTATCGCTTTATTCTTAAGAGATGACCTAGGAGATTATTTAAACCCTGAAAATGTGGATATTAATCAAAGAAGAATGAAATCTTACACTTTCCCTGTTAATAGGGCAGATGTTGAAGATGATATTAAGAAAGTTAAACAATGATACTATCATTACACAAATACAAACAAATCCCCTAAATTTGACCCTTTAATTAACAAAGATCAACTTGAATACTTACAATGTGAATCATTTGAAGAATGAGAGAAACTTTTAAACAAATGAAAACAAGAAGGTAAAGCTGATTTCAATGTAAAAGCTTAGCAAAAATTTATTAACCAGTAATGGTTAATATTTTTTTTACTCGTTTGTGCTATGTGTTTTAGTATTTTTGAATAAAAGAAAAAACAAAAAACTTACACCGTTTAAAATGTAAGTTTAATGTTTATAAATTTCTATTTTCTTCTAAAAATTCTCTTGAATAAGAATCCTAAACCTGTAGCAATTCCAACAATTGATGGAACTATAACTCCATAAATTCAACCAGGAGCACCTTGTTTTTTACCTTCTTCAACTTTTGTAGGTTCTTCAGGTTTATTATCAACAGGTTTTAATGATTCATTTAATTTTTGAGCTTTTTCTAATACTTCTTTAACTTTTTGAACAGTTACTTGTCCATTAGCTTCAGAAATAAATTGTTGTTTTTGCTCATTTGATAAGTTGTTTAACTTATTAATTTCTGCATTTACATCTGTTTTAGATGTAGCTAAATTAGAATCACCATTTAATGATTTTGTAGCTTCAACAACGGCATTAACTTTTTCATTTAAGTCTTGCGCACTATTGTTAAAGTCTAATTTATTACTTAATTCAGTTGATTTTACTAATGCATTATCTAATGCTGATTTTTTAGGTGCATCAGCTTCGCTATAGTTAGGTGTTGATTTGACTTTTTGTACCTCATTTAACACTTCTAATGCATTATTAACATCTGTTGCATTTGTCAGAATGTTTTCAATAGTATCAACTGATGCTTGTGAATTTACTAATTCTTTAGCTTTTGTTTTTTGTTCATCTGTCAAGTTAGTTAAGTTATCTATACCATAATTAGCTTTAGCTTTTGCTTCTGATAATCTTACATCACCATCTAGATTATTAAGAGCATCTCTTAATGCATCTAATTTCTCATTGAGACTTTCAACTGATGTATTAAATTCATCTTTAGTTTTAAGTTCATCCAATACATCAAGTACATTTGTGAATGCAACTTGTTTTCTTTTTGAAGCTTTTGTATATTGACTTTTATTTTTTACATCTTCAGCATTCTTAACAACATCAAGTGCACTGTTAATTGCTTTAACATTATTCTTAATATCTTTAATCTTAGAAACTTCATTTAAGCTCTTCACTGCGTTTCTTGCAGCGTCTTTTTGAGTATCTGATAAGTTTGAAGCAACTTTGATAGCAGCAAGCGCTTCTTCTTTAGCTGTTTTTAATCTATCAGTACCATCAAGAGCATCGTGAGTTGATTTTAATGTATCTAACTTGTTATCTAAGTTAGGATATAGCTCATCAAGGTCAAGTGTTGTTGTTAAGTCGTTTAAAGTAGTAACTGCATCATCAAATGCACCTTGGTTTGAAGCTTGAGTGTATTTGATTTCTGACTCGACTTCTCTAGCAGATTCGACTTTAGAAATCGCTGCATCAATGCTTGATGCATTTGAAACTACTTTATCAATTCTTGCTTTATCTGATTTTTCGTTCACTAACGCGATAGCTTTTTCTTTTTGAGTTTCTGATAATTTAGGTAATGAGTTAATTTTAGCTATAGCATCTTCTTTTTGAGATTCAAGTAATTTTTCTTCAACTTCAGCGATTGATGTTTTAGCTTCAACTTCATTTTTAGCAGCGTCTTTTTGAACTGATGTTAAATTTTCAAGTGTCTCAATAGCCTCTTTAGCTTTTGTTGTTGCATCAGTTAATCTATCTTTACCATTTAATAAACCTTTAGTTTCAGATACAGCTTGTAATTTAGTATCTAATTTGTCAAATGGAGTTTCAAAGTCTGTGTAACTTGATAATCCATCTAATTCAGTTACAGCATTATCAAAGTTTGTCTTAACATCATCTGATGCTTGTTTATATTTAATTTCTTCTTTTATCGCAATTTCATCATTAAGTGTTCCAATACCACTGTTAACTTTTTCTGCATTAGCAACAATTGCATAAATTTCATCTTTAGTTGCTTTTGAGTTAATTAGAGTTTTAGCAGCTGGTTTTTGCACATCATCTGATAAGTTTGATAATGAGTCTATTTTATTTGATGCATCTTGTTTTTGAGCATCTAATAATTTATCAGCAACTTTAGCAATAGTTGTTTGTTTTTCAACTTCAGTTTTTGCGTCTCTTTTCTCATCATCTGATAAGTTAGGCAATGCATCAATTGCAGATTTAGCAGTAGCTATTGCAACATCTAAGTTTTGTTGACCATCAAGTGAGTTGATTGCATTATTAAGAACTTCTGTTTTTTCTGCAATGTCAGCAATAGGATTTGTTGTAAAGTCTGTTATTGTTTCCACACCTGGTAAATTGTTAAACGCTGTTTGAGCAGCTTGTTTTTTATCTGAATCAGCTTCTGTAAATTGTGGTTTTGATTTAACATCATTAAATCTTTGAACTTGTGCAACTGCAGTGTCAACATTTGTTGCGTTTGTAACAATGTCTTTTGCTCCTTGAACTGTTGTAGCAGCATCTATTTGATTATTTGCTTCTCTAATTTGATCAGGACTTAAGTGTATTAATTCACCTAATTTAGCTTTAGTTTCTGCTTTGGCAGCATCTAATCTATCTTGACCATCAAGATCTCTAACAGCATTATTAAGTGCATTTGTGTACTCTACAATATTTGCAATTGGTTGACTAAAATCAGTTGTCCCTTTGATTGCATCGATTTTTGCTTTTGCAGCATCAAATTCTGCTTTTTTATCTGTAGGTGTTGTTGATGCTTCTGTGTAGTTAGGTTTTAACTCTTCTGCATTTGCATTTTCAAGAGCTTGTAAAGCATTGTTAAGTTCTTTAGCACATTCAACAATAGCATTAACTTTTTCAATTGTGCCAATAGCTTCTGAATCAATTAAATTGTTAGCAGCTTCTTTTTGTGAATCATTTGATAACTTATTTAATGCTTCAATAGTTTCTTTAGCTTTTGTTTTAGCATCAGCTAATTTTGTGTCACCATCAAGTGCATCAATTGCATTTTTAAGCGCTTCTTTCTTTGCAATAACATCATCATATGGACTTGTGAAGTTTTCGTATGTTTTTGCATCTTCTAATGGTGTAAGTGCATTATTTGCAGTTTGTTGTAAGTTTTCTTCTGCTTGTGTGTATTTAGGTTTTGAATCTTCTTTAAGTTTGTTTAATGTATCAACTTGTTCAATTGCAGCATCAACATTTGTAACGTTAGCAATAATGTCTTCAACATCTTGAACTGTTGTAGCAGAATCAATTAAACTTTCAGCAGCAGTAACTTGGCTGACACTTAAGTGTGTTAAAGTAGGTAATTTAGATTTAGCATCTGATTTAGCTGTATCTAAATTTGTTCTTCCATCTAAATGTTTAATAGCATTTTTAAGAGTGATAATTTTATTGTCAATATCTTCAATAGCGACAGCGTTGAAATCTAAAACATCTTTAGCACCTTTAAGCGCATCAACTGCATTGGTTAAATTGTTTAATTTTTCTTTACTTGCTTCTCTAAACTCAATTGTATCTTCAGCTTTTTTAGCTAATTTTAATTGTTCAATAGCTTTATCAATATTTGTTACATTTGTAATAACAGTGTCAACTTGTTTTGATGTCGCTGCTTGATCAATTTGATTGAAAGCATTAATGAATTGATCATCTGATATATGGATTAAATCACCTAATTTTTGTTTCCCTAATTCTTTAGCATCATCTAAGTTTTTTACTCCATCAAGTGCTCTATCAGCATTTGATAATCTATTACCAATAGAATCTAAATTAACATAATCTTTTGTAAAGTCCATTGCATTTTCATAAACTTCAGCAGCTTTTTTAGCTTCATTAAATTCTTTTTGAGCACCTTCTGATGCAGATGAATATCTGATTGTCCTAATTGATTTATTTGCAACTTTTAAGGCTCCTAAAACAAAATCAATATCTTCGGCATTGTCTGCAATTTTTTGTACCATATCTGGTTCTGTAGCTAATTCAACTTGCTCTTTAGCTTTTAATTTTTGTTCTGTAGCTAAATTCTCTAAATCATCAATCGATGATATTGCACGTTTTTTTCTTTCAATAAGCTTGCTGTCACCATTTAATTGTGTTTCTGCATCTGTCAATGTACCTAGTTTGTTATCTAAATAAGAATCAACATCATTAAAATTATCTACTGTTCTTAAGTTTTCTAATGCACTAATAGCATTATCAAATGCTCTTTGTCTATCTATATCAGAAAGTTTGTAATTTGATGTTTCTTTAACTTCGATTGCTTTATCTAATTTATCAATTGAATCATTAATTTTAGTTACATAGTCTTTTAATAAGTTAACATCTGCAACTGTAGCTTTAGCATCAATTTGATTTTTAGCTACTTGCTTTTGTGTGTTTGATAATTTTTCTAATCTATCAATTTGTTCTTTAGCAGATGTTTTTGCATCTAATAATTCTTTATTTGCTACTCCATCTAATCTAGCTTCTTCTGATGATAAGAAACTTGATAATGAGTTTAAGTTAGCAATTGGATTTGTAAAATTATTTACATTGATTGCATTGACTATTTCATCATATGCACTGTTGTAAGAATTTTTAATCTCTTCAGTTGCATAACTGTAGTTAATTGATTGTTTAACTTCATTTGCGTGATTGATTGATTGTTTCAATGATGGCATTACATTATTTAATTCAGAAGCATTTAAAACAACTGCACTAACATTTTGATAATTAAATGCATCTTTATTAATCTCATTAGTCAATAAACTTCTTTGTGCGTTTGATAAGTTAGTTAATGAAGCAACCTTATTTGTTAAATCTTGTTTTTGAGCTTTAACAAATTTAGATCTTACATCTGCTGATGAATTTTGATTTTGAACTTCAGAAATTAAACCATTTTTCTCTTGATCATTTAAGTTTTGTAAACTCTTAATTTGAGTGATTGTTTGTGTCTTAAGATCATTTAAGTTTTTTACTCCATCAAGTGAATTAATAGCATCGTTCATATTTGATACTAAAGTATCAATATTTGGAAGTTTATTAGCAAAACTTGTGTATGCAGCAAGTGGTTTTATAAAGTTATTTAATGATTTAATAAGTGCATCTTGTTTTCATGATGTCGCCTCTTTATAAGCGATAGTTTCTTTTGCATTTTTTGCTTGCTTAGTAACTGCTACAGCTGTGTTTAATACAGAAGCATTTTCTTTTAATGTATTTACACTTGCAATAGTTTTTGCATTATCAATTTCTTGTTTAGCTTTTTTAGCTAAATATGCAAGTAAGTTACTCATATTTTCTATTTCAGATTTAGTCGTATTCTTAGCTAAAACTAATTTAGAAGCACCATTTAGATTTCTTTGTGCACTTATTAATGCTTCAGAATTTTCACTTAAGTTATTTGGTAAGTTTTTAAAATCTGAATAAGTTTTAACACTTGATAATGTATCTAAAGCAGTATTGAATTTAGTTTTTAAATCATCATCTGCTTCAATGTAGTTTTGTGTTTGTTTTTCAGAAGTCATATTATTAATTAAATTAATGGCTTCATTTACTTTAGAAACATTGTTTTGGATTCTATCAACCGACTCAAGTGTTGTGCAATTTATAACTAGTTTAGTAGCTTTTGTTTTTTGTTCTTTTGATAAAGCTGAATTTGCAATTACTGCATTGGCAGCATTTTTAGCTTTTGTTAATCTATCAACTCCATCAAGGGCATTTGTTTTTGTGACTAAGTTATCTGTTAATTCTTTAAGTCCAGGAATTGGTTCTGAAAAATCAATATTTCTATCAAATCCTGTTAAAGCATCTTTAGCTTTAATAAATTCATCCTGAAGACTTGGTGTAGCTTGTAAATAATCAACTTGTTTTATTTTATTTGAAGCAGTTTGTAATGCAGCGTATGCTGCTTCAGCTTGAAGAGTGTTCTCTAAAATCTTATTAACTTCAGCTATTTCTTCACATCGACCGATAAGAGCAATAGCATTTTGTTGTTGATCTTCAGGTAAGTATTCTGAGTTATGAATTCTTTCAATTGCATCTGATTTTGCTAGACCTAAATTATGTAAACCATTTAATTCATTCTTACTTTTTTCTAATTTATTTAATAAAACTGCGTAACTTGCTTGTGGATTTGTAAATTCTTCTGAAGATAAAGTGTTTTCGACTTCATCCAATACATTTGTAAATGCATCTTTAAATTCTTTATCAGCTTCTGTAAAATCGGGTTTGTATTTAAATTGTTTAGCTTCATTAAATTTGTAAATAAGTTGGTTTAAATTCTGAGCATTCTTCATAATTCTGTCAATTTCATCATTATCTGAAGATGCACGCATTTGATCTTTAGCAGCTGATTTTTGTTCATCTGATAAGTATTCTAAATTATCGATCGTATTATCTCTTAATTCAGGAACTAAATTGATTTCATAAGTTGTATCAACTCAGAAGTCACTTGTGTAAGGCACTTCTGACATATTTTGCATTTTGTATGTGAAGTGCTTACGTAGTGGGTGATTAGGTATTTGAGGTTTTTCATATGATTGATTTTCAACATTGACCGTAAATGTTCTTCTATCTACTTCTCTTCCAGTATTATCCTTAAATACATAAGTTACAGTATGGTCTATTGGAGTAATTGAAATTTGGTAATTAATATTTGTATTGTTGTTAGCATCTCTATTTAATGGGAATTTTGAAGCTATTTCTTGTGCGCTATCAACTAAACGATAGTGCTCTGGGACCATATTCTTAATTCTTTTGTAGAAACGTTCAGTGTTTTGTTCCATTATTCTTTTTGGACCTCATACATTTGAAGGTGTTCTATTTGAGAATAATTGAACGTTATATCAGAATTTTGAAACTATTAATTGATCTAGAATAGGTTGTGCTGGAATACCTTTAAATAAACTTCTATCACCTGAAGTAAAGTATTTTGATACATATTCATCTTCAAAGAAGTTAGTATCAGAGTGAGAACCTTCTCCAACATAAATTGTTCTTGGGAAGTGGCCAGGAAAAGTTTTTAATGGATCATTATTTGTTCCATAATGTTGTGCTCAACCTTCTTTAATTAATCTCTCACTGATAGCTCCATAATAAGAACTTGAAATTTTTGGAGAATTGAATCCATATGCTTTAACAAAATTGTCAATACTTCTATTTTGTTCATTTCCTTTTGATCAAATAAGTGCATACTCTGAAAGATGACCTCCTAATGAGTGCCCTGTAGAATAAATTTCTGAAACAGGTTTTTGACTTATTGTTGCTAGAGAAATTCACACATTCTCAGCTTGACCTGGTTTTCTTCCTATTGATAAACTTAAATCATCATCGTAATCTTTTCCACCATTAGTACCTGCAATAGCTAAAACACTAATAGTGTCATTTTCTAAGAATGGAAAATCAGATTGGTTAATTAATCAAGACGCTTGGTATCCATTACTTTCATCTCAAGACTCAAACCTTTTTCAATAACGAGCCATATTTTTGTGAACTGTTTCAAAAATTTTGTCGTGCTTATCTCGTTTATTTTCTGGAACTTCACCTAAAAAATATGCTTTATTTTCTTCTCATAAATCACGATTTGTATCATCAAACTCAATATCTAAGAAAGCTTTACTACGGTAAGATAAGTTACTGAAAATTAAAGCATCACGAGGCGAAAAATCTCATTTAAGTTTATGAGCATCATTATTATCAGCAATTCCATCTCCATCTGTATCTTTTAAGAATGGGTGAGAATTGTATCCAAAATAAGTCTTACCATCTTTTACAAATGTGTAGACTTCATCTTTATTTAAAATACCATCACCATCTTCATCACCATTAGGATTTAAAACCGGACGATCCAACATAAGTGAATCATAATAACCATCTAACATTGTTATTTCAGCATTTTTAATTTTTCTCGCTGTTTCCTCTGTTAATTTAACACGTCCTGTCCTTTCATGGGCTTGTAAATTAGCTGCAATACCTGTTGAAATTGCAATCGATGGAATAATGATTAAAAGTGCTGATTTTAAACCAATAATTAACTTTTTATTTTTGTTCATAAACCACCTCTTCTTAATAAATAAATTGATGCTTAAACAAGACAAAACTTCTTTTTGTCTTTATAAATGTAATTATAGTTTAATTATTTACTTTTGGATTATGTAATTACAAATTAATCTGCATAATACCTTAATTTTTCACAAATGTGAAAAATATATTTTTGTGATATGAAAAATGAATTTATAATAGAATCAAATTAAGTAAATAATATTTTAAATTTATTTGCTTAGAAGTGAATAAGATTGAAAATATCAAAATTCTCAAACGAAAATGTTTCATTATATGAAATTAGTTTTCTTATTTTATAATTGGCATCATCTTAGTTGTAACAGTTAATTTAATTGATTCAACATTAGACAACTCAGATAGAACACTTGTCTCAAGATTTGTTATATGCTACACGCTCACTATTTGTTATAGTATTATATTGATAGTTTTATTAGCTTGATTTTTGAATTTTTCTTGGATTTCTTTGACATTGTTCATCCTGTCAATTAATCTATTTTCTATAAATTTATCTTTTCTAGATAATCCAGTTAAATCATTAGTTTTGAAAACTAAAAATTTAAGTAAAACTAAACTTAAGAAACAAAAACATATATAACCTTCGATATGTCTTCAGGTTAATAAATACATCAGTCTAATTGCTAATAAACCTTTTAAACTTTTAAAAGCAGAAAAAAAAGAGTTAAATTATTTTTTAACTCTTTTTTTCATTAATTTAACAATAAAGAAAGTTGCTATACCAAAAGTTATAATTCCAGTTGTAACACCTAAAATACTTCATAAAACAACATGTGTTTTATTGGTTTTAGATTTTTCAGATTCTATCGAAACATCTTCTGATTCTTTTTCATTATCAGAATTATTCTTTTCTATAGTTGAATTTTCATTAGTAGTTGGATTTTCATTTATTGCATCTTTATTTTCTGTTTCAGAATCTTCCGTTGTAGGTTTGTTATTATCTTGAGATGCTGAATCCGTTCCTGTTTCAGAGCTTGAATTAGTTTCATCTTCTGATGAACTTTCATCAGTTATATTTTCATTTTTAGTAGTATCTTCAGCTACTGGCGAACTATTGTCTTCAACATTAGATGCATCAGATTCTTTTGAAATCGGATTATTTTCTTCTGAACTTGAACCTGTTTCAGATTCATCAGTTTTTGGAGAACTTGTTTCTTCTTCTCTTGAAATATCGCTATCTGATGACTCTTCTATATTAGTGCCTGTATCTGTTTCTACTTCACCTTCAGAGCTTTCTGATTCACTTTCACTGTCATCGCTTCTAGGTGGATTATTTTCCGTATCTGATTCACTAGGATTATTATTTGCATTATTTTCAGAACTGTCATCTAATTCTTTATTTTCTTCATCAAGTACTGTGCTTTTATTTAATTCGCTAATTGGCACTTCAAGAGTATGAGCCTTAATTCCAAATACAACAAAACTTTTTTTGCTATTTACTCATTGATTATTATATTTATAAAAACTCAAAATATCTCTAGTTTCATAGCTTGCCACCAAATCTACGTTTTTTTCATCTTTATTAGTTACATCAACAATGATTGAAAAATATTGATCTTTCTTTAAAATAATTTCTTCATTTAAATCAATTGTATAAAATCCTTTATCACCAGAATTTGGAATTTGTACTTCTTGAGTTAATCTTAGTTCACCGTCTTCAGGATTAGACATTGAAGAATTTTTAACATAAATTTTGATTTCAGCAGTAATGTTTGAACCTTTAAGCGCAAAATTAATTGACTTTAATTTTTCTACAATTTCATCATTTGCTTTTTTAACTGGAAAAATATTCGCCATTGTTCTTTCATTAGAGGTCAAAGTTGCAAATAAAGAAAATGAATTTTTTGTATCATAATAGTAAGTATTTTGATATGCATTATTATTTTCTACTTCAACTGCCATTACTTCGTGAATTAAATCTAATGAATCGTATGAAAGCATAAAGTAGCCCTGAGCATGCATGTTTTTAGTTCCTCAACTATTTTTAATAATAAAACCACCTTTTTGTTTCGGTGTTTCAGGTCCGAAATTAGATGCATAATAATCATCGTCTCAGCCTACAATAACTGAAGCATGATTTCTGATATGTCTTTCTTCAGGTGATTTAGTTATAATAATTGAATTTGGTTCGTTGTATCAAACGGTGTCAGGATGAAAATTCATTTCATTAAAAGCATAAGCAACTCCCACAGAACCGTATTTGGCAATCGCTAATTTAATATCATCAACAGTATGATTAATTTTTACAGCTTTTTTAATTTTGGCAATTGTAGGGTTATCAAAATTAGGAAACTCAGTTTGATTAGTTTGAGCAATTGGGGATGTATTTCTCATCAAACCATTAAATGCGTGAGATAAATAATTTCCTGTACCTAAAATTCCTTTTCATTCTTTAGCATCGGGATTTAAATTTAACTTATCTGCATTATGATTTCAACTATTACTTATGTAATCGATTGCATGTTCATCAATATCTAAAGAATTTTTAGTGTAATTCCCTATATTATTTTTTAAAATATTGGTTTCTAAAATTGAAGCAATTGTATATGCTCAACAAAGGCCTTCATGACCTTGATTCTTAACATCAGTAACTAAATTGTGTTTTCTTGCATCAAAAAAAGGCATTCTTGCAATTTCTTCTGCACTTTTAGTTTGAAAAAGTTCTAATTTTGGTGCGTCAGAATCAGCTGATGTGGCTATGCTTATCACACTAAAAGGTATCAATAAACTTGGACTAACTAATAAACTAGTTAATATTTTTTTATTTTTTAATCTCATATATTAATTTTAAATAAAAAATTAATATTTTTGTAAAGTATTTTAATGAAAGTCAAATTGTTGAAACAAATATCGCTTATTTTATAAGCTTTTAATTGTTAATTTAAGATATTCAAAAAAATATTTTGCTGATTTTTTAGTTATATATATAAGTCACTAAAAATGCTAATTTTTATAAAAAACTCTTTAAAAATCAACTTTTTCAGAATTTAATAAACTAAAGAATATAAAAACCAGAGATTATTATTTTTAATTATCTCTGGTTATCCAATGTTTCCTACTTTATAGCATAAATTGGAAAAAGGGTACAAAGCTTTCTTATTTGTTCAATTTCTAATTTTCAAGTATATTTAATCACACATAACTTAAGTGCATTGAATAAACTTTGATGTGCTTTTTTGTAATAAAAAAGTAGCATAAGCTACTTAATTTTGACTTTTAAACTTACTACACAGCATTTTTCATTTGCTCTGCTTTAGGTAAGATAGCATAATATGAATATTTGTGTGCTGGATCTTGGAACAATTTAACTGTTGAATCCTCCTTTGTACCCTCTAACTCAATTAAGTACTCTTCATAAATGTTACCTGTGATAATTAATTTATCAATGATTAACATTAATTTACTAATTGAATATCTAGTAGGTGCATAAGCTGCATCGTGGTTGAAGAATTCGTAAACTTTCTTACCATCTGATTTAACAATTAATCTAAAGAAAGTGTCTAGAACCTTTTGTCTAAGTTTAATCATTTTTTGATATGTTTGGAAATCACTTACAGAAAATTCAATATTATTAGGTAATTCCGGTGCATCCGCTTTGTAGTTTTTAATTGGATATGTTCTTTTTCCATCAACTAGTGGTCCTAATGTATGAACTTCATATGTGTTTTCTTCAAATTGTTTAGCTGTATCAACTATTGTGTAAGCAACTTCTTGACTTTCAGGAAGTGTGAATCATTTACCGAATCTTGTAGCTGCATCTGTATACATAGCTGGTTTAGGATCTTTTTGAACTTCTTGACCAGCTAATGCATTTTTAGCATCATTGTAGGCCGCTTTAAGTGCCTCAACATCAAAGTTTAATGCAGTTCCATTATTTGAAAAATCTAAGTAATTTACAAGATTATTAACATTATTGTAAGCAGTATCGAATGCATCTTTTCTAGCTTGCTGATCGTCATTTGCATATTTGTAGCTAGCTTTAACATCTGAATAATCTGCAACAGCTTCTTTTAAACTTGGAACTAATTCATTTAAGTAATTAGCATTTGTTTGAATGTTTTTAAGTTGTTCTTGGTTTTCTGATGCTTGGATTAATTCTTTAATCTTAGTTCTTTGCTCCTCTGTTAAGTTTGAATATGATGATTCAACTTGAGAAATAGCAATTGCTTTGCTTTGCTCGAATGTAATTTCAGGATTTGGATTTGTTTTATTATTCCCCGGATTCGGTTGTGGGTTGTTTGTATTATTGCAAGAAAGAGCAACGATTGGTAATGACATTGAAACTAATGAAAAACTACCAAATAAAATTCTTTTATTAATTTTTTTCATATAGCCTCCTTTCTATTTTGTTTTATTAGGTTATTTGAATTTAAATTAATATTTATTATTTTTTCAATCTTGAACTTCTTTAGGTGTAGCTAACACAAAGTGATTATCATTGATTTTAATTCATTCAGGTTGATAATCTTCTGTGTAATTATGCATTGCAGGATTATATTCATATCCTAGCAAGCTACCTTTATCAGAATCGATTGATGGAACCGACTCAAGTAATGATTTTGTATATGGATGAAGTGAGTGTTTCATAATTTCTTCAGTTGTACCAACTTCAAGTAATCTACCTTTATTCATAACAGCAATTCTATCTGAAATATATTCAACCATACGTAAGTCATGGGCAATGAAGACAATTGTAAGATTATATTTTTCTTTAAGTTCATTAAAGATGTTTACAACTTGCGCTTGGATAGAAACGTCAAGTGCTGAAATTGGTTCGTCGGCAATAAGTAATGTAGGTCTAAGCACAACAGCTCTAGAAATCCCGATACGTTGTTGTTGTCCTCCTGAGAATTCAAGTGGATAACGTTTTAAAACTGATTCATCAAGCCCTACACTCTTAAGAATGTCTTTAACTAAAATTGTTTTACATTCATTTTCAGTTAATTTATTTAATTCATCACGTTTTGCTTTGTATTCAGCTAATTTATCAGCAACTTCTGATAAACCTCAAGTTTCATTGATTGTTTTTTCAAAGTCTACATATAAAGCATCATATGCAACGTTCTCATTGATTGAAATTTTGTGATCTAATTCTTCTTTGAACTTCCCAAATAAAGAACGATATTCTTTTTTATCAATCATTGAGTATAAATGTTTAACAACCTCTTGGTCGTAGTTAAATAAGTAAATTTCTTTAGAGTTCTTTGTATTTGTTAAACCTTCAGAAACAACTGTTTCAATATTAACGTGTGGATTAAGTGAGTTAGCTGGATCTTGGAAAATCATTTGCACTTTATTAACCATAAAGTTCACGATTTCTTTATATTCTTTAAGTGATTTACCAAACTTAAATCCTCTAACCATTTTCTTAGGTAATAATTTATCAAGGATTTTGATTTGTCCGAAACTGTGTGGTGTAAGTCCAATAATTGCACGTCCAATTGTACTTTTACCTGAACCAGATTCACCAACAATACCTAAAACTTCACCTTTGTAAATGTTTAAGTTAAAGTCTACTACAGCTCTAAATGCTTTTGAACGAGAACCATATGTAACATCCACATTTCTTAATGATGCTAAAACTTCCTTACCTTGAGGAACTTTTAACATTTCATCTACACCTTTAATGTTATATCTTATGAATTCTTTTTTTCAGAAAAGGAATTTTTTTTGTGTTTCTATGTAATAGTCTTTTTTCATAACTTATTTTTTAGAACTTGCTAAAAACTCCTTTCATAATTTTGCAATGTGTGCAGGTGGTGTATATTTAGGTGCTCTTTTATCTAAAAGCGCTGATTTAACTCTATGTGTTTCTGAAACATAGTAAAAGTCAGGTTCAACTTCGAAATCTCTACCAAGTGCATAATCATTTCTAACTGCAAAAGCATCTCCGACAATATTATTTAAGTTAGATGGAACTGAACCTCTAATTGTCGAAAGTCTTTTACCATTATTAACGTCAGGCATACTCAAGATTAAACCTCAAGTATATGGGTGTTGAGGATATTTTAAGATTTCTCTTGTAGTTCCTTCTTCAATAATTTGACCTGCATACATAATTGAAATGTAGTCAGCTATCGAAGCAACAACTCCAAGGTCGTGAGTAATAAACACGATTGATAATTTAAGTTTTTCTTGTAATTCTTTAACAACTTCAAGAACTAAAGCTTGAACTGTTGGATCAAGCGCTGTTGTAGGCTCGTCCATTACTAAAATTTTTGGTTCAAGCGCAACAATAGCAGCTATAACAACACGTTGAATCATACCTCCTGACATTTCGTGTGGGTATAATTTCATAACAGCTTCAGGGTCATTAATTTTTGTTAATTTAAGGAATTCTACAGCACGTTCGTATGCTTCTTTTTTGTTTTTAACAACTCTGTTAACAAGCATACCTTCCATAATTTGTGCTCCAACTTTCATAGTTGGGTTTAATGTAGACATAGGGTTTTGGAAGACAGCTGAAACAACTCTTCCTCTATAGTGTGAACGTTCTCAATCACGCATTGAGAACTTCTCAACGTGATTATTGTAAAGTTTAATTTCACCACTATCAATTACAGCATTATCTCCTGTAAGTCCATAAAGAAGAGATGTAATAACTGATTTACCTGAACCAGATTCACCGATAATTGCGTGAACTTTTCCTTCATAAATTTGAATAGATGGTCCACGGAGAACTTTGTTCTTTTGACCTGGTACAGATGGGTTTAAGAATGATAAGTGAATGTCTTTAATTTCTGCAACAATTTTAAGTTTTGTTCCATCTGAAAATTCTTTGTACTCAACATTTTCCATAAATGTTTCTCAATCAAACATATTTTTTCTGTTTCCTAATCCAAGACCAGAAAAAGCATTTGTGATTGCAACATTTATTTTTCTTTTAAAGTGTTCTCATTTAGACTTGAATGATTGTTTTTCTGATTGATTAGATAAGTTATTATCTTTTTTCATAAAACTCTCCTATCTTTGTCTTCTTAATGCATCTTGAACTGATGCACCGATTAATTGAACACTTGTTGTAATTAAGATTAAGAATGTTGAAGGAACAAATACATATCTTAAGTAGTCAGGGAATAATTTTTGACCTTCAGAAATTAAGTTTCCTAATGTAGGAACATCATCGATAGCAAGACCGATGAATGCAAGTGATGTTTCTGATAAAACAACACCAGGAATTGTGAATACTAATTGAGTAATTAAAATAGGTAATATAACAGGTACATAGTTTTTAAGAATTTTTCAAGTTGGTGTACCTAAGATTTTTGATGCTGATACTCATTCAAAGTATTTAGCACGCTTAACTTGAGCTCTAATTTGGTTAGCCATACCTGTTCAAGATGTAAGTGAAAGTGAGAATACAACAACTCAGAAACTAGGTTTGATAATAATAGTCATTAAGATAAGGATAATAATTGTAGGAACAATTGAAATAACTTTGATGATGAAAGTCATGATTTTGTCAAAGAATTCAAATTGACCCATCATAATTCCGATTGTAAGTCCAATAGCAACCTCAATTGCTGTTACAACAAATGCAAGTGCAATTGAATACCTAAGTCCTCATCATAATCTAGCTCAAAAATCTCTTCCTAAGTGATCTGTTCCAAGAATGTGGAATACACCCTTACTATCTATTGTATTGAAAATAAGTTTTGAATCATCAACACTTGTAACGTTTGGATCTTGTGTTGTAAATGGAATAATAATTGCTAATAAGATTAATGAAACTAATGTAACAAAACCAAAAACTCCAGCAAAACTTCTTGAGAATCTGTTAATAAATTCTTTGAAAACTCTTGGTTGAGCTTGCATATGCATATCAGTTTGGAAGTCTACAATTTTTCCAACAATTTTTCAAGACTGATAAACAAATGGTTGTGTAATTGGGTTTGGTGCTGTTGCTAATTCTTCTTTAGACATTGAAGCAGTTGCTTCACGTCCTTTAATTTTGCTTGCTGTCTTTTCGAAGAATTTCTTAACTGATGAATTAAATTTGTGTAAATGTTCTTTAAATTTCATTAAGCACCTCTCCTTCTAATTCTTGGGTCAATTGCTTCATAAAGAATATCTCTGAATGCATATGATAGAACTGTAAGAAGTGAGAACATAACAATTAAAAATAAGATAACATTGTAGTCTTTTGAAGTAATAGCATTAAGCAACATACCTCCTGAACCAGGAATTAAGAAAATTTGTTCAATGAAGATACTTCCAATGAATGATCCAAAAATAACAGCAGGGAAGAATGTAGCAATTGGGAATAGTGCAGGTTTAAGTGCGTGTCTTCAAACGAATCTGTTTCTTGACACACCTTTTAAGTAAGCAAACTTAGCGTGAACTGAGTTAAGTTCTCTGTTAAGCTCTGTTCTAATGTATTTAATATAAACAATGATGCTTCCTAATGAAAGCGCTAGACCAGGCAGTATATAGGTTGCAAAATTATACTGATCAAATACATAAGGTATTCCGACAACACGTCCGATAAATACAAGAAGTAAAGCGAAAATAATAGAAGGAACAGATGAGAAAATTGAAACAATAACAGTTGAAACGTTATCCACAAGTCCTCCCGGATTTTTACCAACTCAAATACCAAGCGAAATACCGATTGTAACTGTTAAGAATACTGAGAAAATTCCAACTAAGAATGATTTGTAAAATCTATCTCAAATAAATTCAGTAATAGGACGTTCAGGGAAAAGTGAATAAGAAATACCAAAGTCGCCGTGGAATAGACCATTTAAGTACTTAAAGTATCTTGTAAGTAAAGGTTGATCCAATCCATATTTTGCTTCAATAATTTTTCTTGCAGTTTCATCCTTGCCTTGTGTAAGTGGGTTTTCACCTGGAACTGAGTTAATTAAGAAGAATGTAATTGATATAACAATAAATCCGATAACAATAAATTCAGCAATAATTTTTAAGAATTTTCAAGATGTTTTTAAGAATGGTGAATCAATTGAAAGAAGTTTATCTTTAAGTTTTAATTCAACATTTCTTTTACTTCTGAAGATAACTTTGTTATCGTTCAGTTCATAAGTTTTATTATCTACTTGTACTTTTTTCATTAGTTCCCTTCTTTAGTTCTTGGTAATTTTGCCATTGGTGGCCTTGTCATATCGTATGCATATTGAAGTGAGAATCTGAATAAACTATCAACCCCTCCAACTTTTGTAATTTCTCAGTTTGTATCAACTTCCATAAGTGGAATTACAACCGCTGTATCTCTGATAACTTTTTCAAGTCCTGCAATAAATAAGTAAACTCTTGTTTGAGATCAGTTTTCTAAAAGTTCCTCATCTGTGAAGTTTCCTGAGAAGAATGAGTTAATTCTTGAAGTGTATTGTGAAATCGATTCATCTGGATGTTGAAGTGACAACTCAATGAATTTATTTCAGAATACTGGAATTGCATCATCTGGTTTTGCGCTTTCGCTTCTTAATAATTCTTCTTGGTTGAATTGTAATCTTTGTTGTGTTTCGTTTGTTAAGTTAGCTATTTGTTTTGTTGTAAATTCAGTAGCTAAATATGTAATAAATGCATTGTTGATTCTGTTTGTTTTAATGTTTTTGTTATTAATAATAATATATCCAAGCAAGTTTTCAACATATTGCTCTGAATATCTTGCTTTTTTAGCTTCATTTAAACTCGCAAGTGCAAGTGAAACCGGTTTTGCATATTTTTTAACAAATGCTGCTATTTCGCTGCTACTTTGTGAAGCTTTTGCTGAATTATAATCTGATGCAATGTTTGCATAGTCCCCTGATAATGAGTTTGAATTAATAAGTGTATTAATTCAATTAATGTCAGATTGCATTAATGAAAGTTTTGAAACACTAGCATCTTGTTTTTGAAGTTGTTCAATAACTAATTCACCTATGTAGTCCCCATAAATGTATGAACCAACAGGGTTATCTTTGAAAGCAATTGTTTTTTGGTTGATTGTATCAACTTCATCACGTTTGAAGAATACCGATACATAGTCCTGTGCTCCATTACCACCTAATCTATCGTAGTTTTGATAAATAATTTGGTATGCACCTTTTTCAATAAAGCTTGCATAGATATTTTCTGGTAATGTTTTTGTTTCAATTGAAATGTAACCATTTGACATAGTTTCAAGAGCACCTTTTAAGAATAAACCAGCGTTCTTTTGTTCTTCTGAACCATTGTTTAAGAATTCAAATTTAACTGATTGTAATTCTGGATGTTTTGCTTTGAATCTATCTAAATAGTATTTTGCTGTTTGAATATCGTAAGTTAAATCTTTACGTTCAGTTTTTTCAAATGTGAATGACTTAGCTAAGTGAACAACGAATTCGTAGTTTTGTAAGTCAAATTCTTTACCATTTTTAGTTGCAGATTTTTGACCTTCAAAGAACATTTCAATGTTTTTACCATCGAATGTTTTGTATTGTCCATAAGATGTTCAAGTGTTAACAGGGAATGAGAAATCTCATCCAACGAATTTAAGAGCTTTTTCCCTGTTAACTGCAAAATACATTGCATTTCTTAAATCTTGATCTTGTAAATATGAATTTCCATTTGTTTCACTATCTAAGTTGAAAGCAAACGCAATTGTTCCATACCCTGTGTTTTTGTTAAGGTATTTTTTCATTTTAGGATCAGATCAATAAAGGTTCATTTTTGAAGCAGGAATATATGTTTGTGAAATTAAACCATCTTCAAAGAATAATGAGTTTGTGTTCTTGTTAGTTGAGAACATAATTTTGATTTTGTTTGAAATTGTGTTTTCAGCATCAAAGTAATCTTTATCTTTTTCAAGAATAATGTAACCATTATCTCCTAAAAGAATACCTTCACCATTTTGTGCAATTTTAAATGGGCCTGATGTTAAGAATGTTTTAGGTTCTGAACCATATTTATCAATCCCACCAGCAACAGTTTCAACGTGTTTTCTATTGATTGGGAATAAGTTGTAAAGGATTGTGAATAATAAATATGATAAATCAGGTGTTTTAGTGTCATCAAAAATCATTGTGAATGAGTTTTCACTACTTGAAAGTGCCTTGATTGTACCTTGTAAGTCTTTGTTTGTTTTATTAAACTCTTGGTATGGGTTTACATACATATTTTTAACAATCTTAATTTGCTTTTTCTCACCATTAACTAAAACTGTAAAGTCTTGAACTTCTTTATCTAAAGCAAAAGAAGAGTTTTCAGGTAATGATAAGTGTTCTGCAATGTAATCGTTATCGTAATCTAAGAATAATTGACCTGTATAGAAACCAAATTCTAATGCAGCTTGCTTAATTGCTTCAACTTCCACAGTATCAAGTGGATTTCCATTTTCATCTTTGATTTGTGAAGCAAACACTTCTTGGTTTGGATTTTGAATGTATCTGTTCAATACTTCTGATCAAACATAATCTCTACGTCCAAATGGGTTTTTATATGATTGTTTGAATTTTTGTTGGTACTCTTTTTGAGCGTCAATAAATTTATCAACTGCTCTAATTCCGTATTTTCTAACTGTGTCTAATTTTTGAGACCCTGTGTTAAGGTCTAAAATGTATTCTAAGTAGTCTCTAATGTCATTTGAAGTTACAAAGTCACCGTTAGATCACATATTTTGTTTTTTTCTAGTGTACCCTGTAACAGCCATATAGTTATTAGGGTTTCTAGGGTTTCTGTAAGCATAAATAGTACTTTTTTCTTGGATATTTCCATCTGATAAGTCAGCTAATCCACCCACTGTTTGGAAGTTATCAATTCCATAGAATGCATTTGAAATTTTACCTTTACCATCATTATCTAAAAGTTCACTTCTAGATGCATTTAAGTAGTCAGTAAATTTAGCCGAATCTTTTACTGTACTATTTTCCATAACAACAAAGTTGTATGAAGCTTTGTTGAGTAATGATTTAAGTTGAGCTGTAGGACCTGTTTTTAAATATGAGTCCACTAATGATGGAACAATTTTGTCCATTGATTTATATCTAACATAGTTTAAGTTGTTAATCGGTTCAGTTGCTAATCCTAAATCATAATCAATTGATTTAGTGAATAATCCACCTGATTGACAAGATAGTAATGCAATTGACGAGACAACAGGAGCAGAAGCTGCTGTTAATGTCAATAATAATTTATTTTTTAATTTCATCTTCTTCTCCTTATTATCCTGAAATGTTAAATTGGTAATCTACGTAAATAATTGTTTTTCCTGTGTCATTGTTGTTTTCATCTTTTTCAGGCATTATCTTGATTGGTGATTGTTCATCAGCTTTACCGTTTTCAATCATTGCATCAAGGTCACCGATTGTAAATCCACCTACTGTATCTTTGTTTTCATTAGCAAAATCAATATAGAATCTGTGTTTTGGTTTTAATAATGAGTTTCTATATTTAGACATAAGTGCATAATCAGAAATTCAAGATTGGTAACCTAATTGTTCAAGTGTAACTTTAGAATCTGCATCACCTTGTTTTTCATAATAGAAAATGTTGTTTGTTTTATCAATGTTGACAGGTAAGTAGTGCACTTCGTTTGTATCAATGTCAGTGAACTTAATGTATTTAACTTGCTCTGCTAATTTGTTTGGAATGTATCCATACATAGCAACTGCATCAAGTTTTTTATTTCTGAACATACCTGAAATTGTTCTTTCTGAAACTCCATAGTTAAGAAGTTGTGAAACAAAGAATGCTTTAGGTCTTGAAGTAATTTTGTTTCCTTCAAAGTCTTTTAATCTAATGTTGTTGTCTTGGATGGCATTTCTGTTTTCATCATAAAGTTCCATACCAATTTTTTCTTTTTCAAATCTATCTTTAAAGAATCCGTTGTTATTTGAGATGAAGCTTCCAAAGTAGTTTGAATTTCTTCTTCCATCTTCATTTCTTTGAAGCATTGATGTGTCATTTCAGATTCCAAAAATAGGTTCCTTGAATTCAGTTACAAGTTTTTTATTCTTTTCAATTGATTCGTTAGCTAAATCGATATTAGTTCTTGAAAGTTCTGCTTGTAAGTTATTGAATTCTTGCTCTTTAGCAGCTAATTGTACTTTAAGGTCAGCGATTTTTTGTTCTGTTTGATTGTATTCGTCGCTACCTTGTTGCATTGAAGCTAATTTTTGTTCTTCAGATTTAATTTGTTCTTTATGATCGGCAATTGCGGCTTCAACAGCTGGAATTAAATTTAATTTTAAGTTATCAACTTTAGATTTGAATTCAGCAATCTTAATGTTTGTTTGAATTTGGAAATCTAAAGTTCTTGCAATATATTCTTTATATTTATGTGATTGAATAGCTGCATAAATACCTTGCGCCATATCTGATTGACTATTTTTAATATCGTTTAAGTAAGCTAATTTAGTTCCATCAACAATGTAATCAAGTCCAGTAACTGATTCATTTACTCCACCTAAGAATTTTGGTAAGTTACCAAAGTTTTCAAAACTTGGTAAGTAAGTTGTTTGAACATAATCTCTTGTTAAAGTTTCAGCAATTGAGTAAATATAATCTGTGAATTTGTCATTTAATAATGGTTCAACTCTTGTTTCATTGTAGTTGAATACATCACTTGATGGTTTACCTGAAGAGAATCCACCGTAGTAAATATCACCGATAAGAAGATTTTCTCCAATAACACCAAAGTTTCTAATGAATGTAATGTTTCCTAATAAAAGGATTAAGTCTTGAGTATCAAAATATTGTTTGTAATCACTTGCACCATATTTTGAAAGAAGTTCATTAAGGAATTCTTGTAATTTAGCTGCATCAAATTGTAATTTTGATTCTGGATTAATTAATGAAGCGTCTTCAACATAGTTTTCTCTAAATTCAGGACTTTCAATTCTAATTCCATATTCTTTTGAGAAGAATGCTTGGTTAGCAACTAAATCAGTACCAACATTAAAGTCTTTAACTGCAAGAAGTAAGTTTGAGTTTTTAAACGCTTTCATTGCATAGTTAGCTAAAAGTTGTTGTGATGCACCGATTTCAACTTTTTTATCTGTTGAAACTGTGAAATCACCTGCTAATACAACTGATTTAATTTTGTTTAAATCAAATTTTGATTTTACATAATCTAAATCTCAATTGAATGATTTAGAAGCAACATCAAATGAAGCTTTTGAGTAGTCGATTGATAATAATTCCATCATTTTATCAAGCGAAGCAAAAGCAAGTGATTTTGCAGTTTTGTTTGTATCTAATCTTGTTGCATTAACTTTGTAGTTAGCAACAAAAGCTTCAATTAAGTTTGAATCAGCTTTTTTGTAAGCTGATGAGAATGGATTAAGTCCAACATATTTCACAGTTTTATCAAAAGCATCTGGACCACTTGTAAGTAACTCACGTAAGTTTTCTAAAGTTAACATATTTTGGTCTTTGTCTAAGTAAGTAAACAAGTCTGATGAGTTGTTACCTAATCTAGCAATTCCAAGAGCATATGAAAATGCAATAGAAAAGTTATTTTGTCATCTTCCATCAATTGATTCAAGACCTAATTCAGTAGCGTACTCATTCATTGTTTGACTAAGTCTGTCTTTTGAGTATGTGTATGTACTTAAGAATGCTGAGCTTGAAACATATGGGAATGTATATTTAGTTGAGTTTTGTAAATCTCTGTAGTTTGCAAATGTTAAAACAGAGTTAATGTTTGCTCTATTTTGCATTCTGTATTGTGTATCTATATAACCATAGAATGTGTTAACAATATCTCTAAGTGAACCTTGTAAACTTGAACGAAGTGATAAGTATTGTAATGCTTCTCTGTGTTGTTCAGGTGCATCTTTACCTGGTTGAGCAAAGTTTGCTAAAACAGAGTTGTATTGTGGATCGTATTCAATTTGGTTTCCTCTGTTTTTAAATAATTTAAAGTAGTCATTTAAATCAACTGCATTAAATAAGTCTTTAAGGTAAATTGCAAGTGAACCACCTAATCTTGTCGCATTAGTGTTTCATCCTGAATCAAATAAGTCAGCTTTGATAACTTCTTGAAGTGATTGAACAATTAATCTTTCTTGTGAACGAATGTAGTGTCAGCTTTCTGTATCAAGTTCAACATTTAAAGGAACATTAATAACTGGTGAGCCATCTGGTTTTTTGAAGTTAACTTTTGTAATAACTGTTTTGTCATTTACAGTTTTTGTTTCATAAACTCTAACTTTGAATTCATCATCATTGATAAAGTCTACAAATTGCGCAATAGGTTGTCCAGAACCATCTGTTAATTGTTCAATAACGTTTTTAGCAGTTACTTGTGCAAATTTAATTTCACCATTTTCGAATTTTTTGAATACTTTAGATTTTCCAGAAATTGCTGGGTTAAGTGTTCCTGATTGTTCATCAAATGAGTTTGCAATAAATAAGTCCCCAGGAGCAACTTTTCTAAGTTTAGCTGCTTCAATCATTCCTTCATAATCTTGTAAGAAACGTCTTTGTGGGTTAGCTAACACTGTGTAGATGTCTTGTCCAGCTACACCTACAGCACCTCACATTTGATTTTTAGTTTCAACTTCTTGAGAAACAACTTTTCCGTTTTCGTCAAGAATACCAAACTGGAATTTGATGAATTTACCATTTTCAGTTGGAGCACCTAAACTGTTTGTTCTAATAACTGTAAGGTTTGTTCTAGCTTCTAAATAGTTTTTAAGAGATTTGTATGAGTAGAATGAAGAGTCGCTAGCTCCACCACGAGTTGAAAGACCACCAACTAAAATAGGGTTTTTAGAATCGATTCAAGATTGACCTTGATCAAGTGTGTAGTGATGTCCATATTCGTGAGTTGCAACATATTTTAAGAAGTCTGTTGAAATACCTTCAAAATCTTCAATAAGAGTTCCTAAAACAAGTGGAAGTCCAATTCTATCTGATTCTGAAACACCTTTGTATTCACCTTGAACAATTTTGTATTCATATACCCCTTTATCATTTACAGATTTTTGTAAGTGTGGTCCGTTTAATGATTTAAGTAAGTGTGGGTATTTTGCTAGAACTTTTTCAGCAAGTCCATTATAAACTTCTGTATAAACTTGGTATTTTCTTGAATCAAGTCCTCTTAATGTTTGTCCATTAGCGTCTTTTTCTTCACTTGTGTAACCTAAAATAAGAGGAGTAATTGAACCTAAATATCCAGCAGCTTCCTTAAATTGAGCAAATCCAGCTGGTGAATAATTATTTGAAGCACTTGCAACAAATTGTTCACGTAAGATAAATCTGTTTGAGTCTTCAAGTTTAACCGAAAGCATATGTGTTGAACCAGAGTTTTGAATTGTAAACTCTTTAATTTCACATTCTTTAACTAATGCTTTTTGTTCCTCATAAGTTTTATCTTTTAAAGCAGGAACTTCGTTGATTGCTTTAACAAATGAATCAAAGTAGAAAGTTTTATCTCCCTCTTTATAAACAAAAAGTTTTGTTCCAACATATGAATTAATGTCGTAAAAATCTAAGAAGTGAATAATATCTTCATTTATAGCTTTTACAAAGTTTCTGTATGTAATTGCTGAAGCTTCAGAAATTCTTGTAAAGTCTAAACTTGTTCTAACATTAAAGTCACCTCTAGCAGCAACAACTTGATCAAGTTTTGCTTTATCAGTTTCTGAAAGTGAATCTCTATCAAAGTTTTTAACCGCGTCTGAGTCAGCTTTATTTTTGTAATCAAAGAAGACTTCAAAAGTTGTTTTCTTTTTCTCTGTATTGTAGTTACTGTTGACATCTTTAATAATAACTGGTTTGAAGTCACTTAATGAAACTGTACCAAAGTTAGGTTTGAGTTCCTCTGCAACTTTTGCAAATTCTTCAGAACTAATGTTACTTGGCAAGTAAACTGTTTGAATTTTTTCAACATCAAGTTGTGGTGCTGAACCTGGGATGTAAACTAAGAATTCTTTGTTAATTAATTTTCTTGGAATAGTAATTTCTCTAAATGCTGTATTGTTAGGTAGCATTGAAGAGTTTTTAATTGCAGTTGCTAAAGGAATGTTGTTCAAGAACATATCAACATCAGCTTTTGGAACTTCATAATTAAATGTTGAATAAGTTAACGCATCTTGTGCATTTCCTCTACCACCAACTGTTGAGTAGTAAGGTAATGAACCAAAGAATGCATCAGGGAAGAATTTAATTTCACTGTATTCTTTGTGCAATGTTGAGTGAGACCCTAAAGTAATAGCATTACCATTTTGCTCAACTCCTGGAACAATTCTAAATGAGTCTAAAGTTAAGAGGTCAGGACCTCAAGATACGTTTGACATAAATCAATTTGAAAATTCAATAAATTGTTTTGGTCTAACAGCTAAAACGTACTCATTGTAAAAACTGAATGAGCCGTATTTAACTTCTAATATGAATGATTCATTGTATCTTTTGTAATATTCTTTGAAAAATTCGTCAAATGAATATTTTTCTGTTTCACCAACAAAGTTGTATTCATTGTAAGTTTCATTGTTTGAAACTACATTAGCAACAATTTTTGATTTAAGTGGATCTAAAACAGAAACTTCAGGTTTAATTTGATCATTTTCATCATAGAATTTTTTAAAGTTGTTTACAAACAATTTTTGATCAACTGGATTTGTTGGTCCATTCTTTTCGTCAGAATTATTTGCATATCCGTAAATTGAACCAACAGCAATACCGGACGCTCCTGCTAATATACCTAATGCTAATAAAACTTTGTATTTTAAAGCTAAATTTTTCATATAGTACTCCTTTATTGAATTTCAAATTTTGATTAAAAATCCTTATTTATATATAAATATATAAATAAATTCAATTTTACATTAAATGTAGATTTTTCAAAAGCTTATTATGTTCTTTTTTAGTTCTTTTTTGATCATTTTTACTAATAAAGTGAGGAGAAAAATGAAGAAAATAAAAATATTTAAAAATAAATGACTAACAATTTTGGGTTCACTAATGGTCGCAGGTTCAATCGGTATAGGAACTTGATTAATTGTAAGAAATATTCAGTCTGCACCAGTATCTAGTGAACTAATTGAAAAGAAAGAAAATAAAAGCAAAATCAATGTACCTGTTGTGCAACCTGCACCTATTTTTAATACTCCAGTAGGTGTAAATGAATCGAGAGTATTGTCAAACACTGTAAATTATGAAGATGCAATTTTTAGCAAATTTAATGCACTAACAGAACTAAATCAATCAAACCTTAGTTCATTTATTAATGCTAATTCAAATACTTGAATAAATTATGTAGCAAGCATTTTAAGTGCTCAAGCAAAAATGCATTTATTAGATTTCCCTGACCTTAAATGACATAATTCAACCTTATTGCATGGTAGAAATGTTTACAAAGACTTTTTTATTCATGAACCTCAAAATATGAATAAATTTTTAGAAAACATAAAACAATATAGAGAATTTGTTGTAGGAAATATGAAATCATCAATTAAGTGGCTTAAAGAATTTAAAAATTTATGAACTAATTTTGAATTTCACAATTTAAACACAACAGAACAAGAAGTGTTGAATAAAATAAATAACATTGTTGAAAGTCATATTTTAGAATGTGAAAAAATCATAAACTTCCTTGAAAATCACATATTAACAAAAGCAAATGTAGAAGAGTTTGTTCCATTAATTGAGGATTTATGTTTTAAAAATGACCAGTTATGAAATAACTATCACGCTGAATTAGAAGGTATTAAAAGTAATTATCAATATTTAGATAAGTTGGATAATGAATTAATTAGTTTGAATTTATCAAGTATAAAATTGATGAGTCTGAATTGACAAATTCAATCAAATTTAATTCAAACTAACAACTATTTAAGTGCTCATTTCAAAACAGATACAGAATTACTTTCAAAACTAAAACACCTAGCAGATAGTGAAATTAGGAATAAATTTATTGAATATTTAACTCAGAAATACAACAAATTTATAACACTTTTCAACTATATGAAGGGTTATATTAATGAAACAAATTCAGATGAGCTCAAAGATATATTAGATGAAACTGTCACAAAATATAATCAAATTATTGACGAAGATCCTATTGAACTAATTTATAAGACAATAAGATTTGCAACCAATAGTTTACAAGTTATCTACAATAAAGTTCTTGAAATGCAAACTGCAAATATAACCGTGCTCAATAGAGCAACAGGTTTATATCAATCTTACAAAGACTTTTATAACAATAATTTTGACAGATTAGAACCATTATTAATTGAAAAAGCAAAATTGGAACTTCAGGATTTCTTTTTAGGCGAACAACTTTGAATGATCACTAAAAAAACCAAAGAAGCAAATATCGCTCATAATGAATTCATTAATTCAAGTTACTTTAATACTAATAAAGAAGAGAAAATTAAATTTTGATTTACTCAATTGCAAACAGCTAAAGAAACTTTGGAAAGTCTAAAGCAAAATTCAGATTTTAGATTGAACACTGTTAAAAATGAAATATTAACTATAAACAGTTCTGAACCAAATTATGATTTTGCAAAAATTCAAAGCAATAATAGTCAAATTACATCAGACCAAGAAATGTTACTTAAAGCATTTTCAAGCATTAATAATTTTGTAATTAACACTTTCTGAGAAAACAATTTAACCCTTGCTGACTATAATGAAAGTTGAATCACTGACGAAATCAGACAGCAAGTTAATGATTTTAAAGAAGAATATAAAGCTAATTTAAAATCAAACTTACAATCCAATTTTCAAATTAATGTTTCAAAATTCACTAAAGTAAATGAATTTCTAACAAATATACTTACAAATCTGAAAAATGATTCAAATAGAAAACAAAATATCAAAACATTCTTAACAGCCAAGATAAGAGAAGTCAATAAATTAGTTGATGATAATTTTAAATGTGTAGAGAAAGCTAAGATAGACATTAAAGAAGCTGAAAAAGATCCTGAGAAACTCAGACAATACAAAGAAGAAGGTAGATATGAATTAGATTTAATGACAATTGATTACCATGGTGCTGAGTATAAAAGATATCTAAGTTACAAGAACGCCTTAGACATAGCTATAAAAAGATATGTGACTGATCCTGAGAACATTGAAAAGTTATTAGAAAAACAAATTTCTGATAACCAAAAATTAACTGAGGATTTAAACCTTATTAAGTTCAAATTTAGTAATTAAAAAAATTAAAAACTGGTTTTTGATACCAGTTTTTAACTAAATAAATTATTGATTGTTTTTAATGTATGTGTTCTCAACTAATCTTAATAATTCAATTGAACCATCGTATTGAGCAAATAATAATGCTAAATCAAATGGTGTAAATTCACTATCATCATCATATGTTCGGTAAACATTTAAATTGAATTTTAAGTATGAACTTCTTGAAATTGAGAAGTTATCTGAATTTAAGAAGTTGTAGTAAGCTACTCTAGCTTGTTGTAATTGTTGTTTTTTCTCATCTTTTGAACTAGCGTCAGCTTTTAAGTACGCTAAGTTAGCTTGATAGTAAGCTGATTCTAAATTCATCATTTCTGTGTATAACTCTGATTTAGGTTTTCCTGATGCTTCTTGTTCATCTGTTAAGTATTCAAAACCATCAGCGTTAGCAAAAATTATATTTCTAAATGTTAAATCTTTTTTAACTAAATTATCAATAGCTTTGTGTGTTGCATCATAAACAACTTTATCTTGGTGGTCTTCGCTAATTGAAGTTTCTGATAATTCAGCTGAAACTGATTTATACATTTGTCTAATGAATGAATAAATTTCTTGACCTGGAACAATGTATAAACTTTGTTTTGCTTTCTTATCTTGTCTTCTAAAGTTTTCAATGTTTGAATTTTCTCTTTCGATATCATCTGCAATAAGTTTCATAAATGTTTCGCCAGCAGCTGGTAATTTACCAAAGTTAGCTGAATATTCAACGGCTTTTTCATTAAGTGAAGCAACTTTAGAATTTAAGTCATCAAGAGACATTGAATCATAAGCGTGATCTCTGAATGTAGTTGCAAATTCACCTCATTCATAGTCTAATTCGCTTGTGAATCCTTGGTAATCATCTAATGCATAAAATACTCCACCTTCTTCTCTAGCAGCCGTCATTTTTACATTTAATTGCTCAAATTGTGAGTATTTGTTGTTTAAGTATGCTCTAGCATCTGTTTCATTTGCGAATTCATTGTGTTTTAAAGAGTTAGCAAATGTTGTATATTCATCTAATAAAGCTAACCCGTTTGTGTATTTATCACCTGATCTGTTGTCTTGGTAAATGTCAGCAAATTTTACGTAAAGCATATCCATGTTACCATCGTTTTCATCACCAACTTTTTGTTCTAATACTGATTTGAAGTCAGCTAAAACTTTGTAAGTTTCCGCAAAACCTTCTGCATTAGAATCAGCAACAAATTGATCTCATTTATTAATAATTGTTCTGAAATTGTCTACAGCACTATTGAAAAAGTCTATAATTTGGCTAAATGTAAATTCAAACATTCCATCAGTACCTATTAATGCTGAATATGTATCAATAACTGCTTGAACTTTAGCTTTATCTTCATTTAGAGTAGATGAGTATTGTTCAATTGTTGTGTAATCTGGATGGTTAATTGTATCTAAATTGTATGAACTTACTAATTCTTTTAATTTTGCTTTGATAACTTCTGAATCAGCGATTGAATCTTCTGCAGATTTAATTCTTGCTTGATATTTTGAAGCTGATTTTGAAAGTTGTAAAACAGCTTCCATTTCTTCAGATTTTGGATCAATGCCTTGAAGTTTTCAGTATTCAAATAAGTTAACTAATGTGTTTAATTTAAAGTCAAAAGCTTTAATTAACATGTATCTATCAACTGCTGAAACAAATTGTTCTTGTGAAAGAGCTTTAATTTCGTTCATTTGCTTAATGGCTCATGTATTGAATTTTTTATATGATTTGTAAATTGCTGAATTTTCATCTCCATCATACATTTGTTCATTTCATTTTGCCTTGACTTTTCTATTGTATAGAGCGTATGTGCTACCGCTGTAGGCTCCATCATACATTTCGTTAGCTTTTGCGTTAATATCAGCAAGAATTTGTGTTGTATCAATATTGTATTTTGATAAATCATTTTCCGATTTTGAAAGAACGTATAATAACCCCTCTAATGTGGTTTGTTTAGGGATAAATTGGTATCTAATAACATTGAAAAGATCATCACGGAATTGGTTATAAAGATTTGTGTAGTAAACTGAAGGTAAGTATTTAATTCCTGTGTTTTTGTAGAATTCTGAGAACTTGTCTGCGATTTCTTTAGAAATTGGCTTTAATTGCTCTAAAACTTCTGCATCAATGATTTCATTTGATAATGGGAACTTAGAAATTCTTAATGAAGGAACCATTAATGAAGGTCTATATTCATTGAATGAATTTGTGTTGTAAATGTATTTGCTTCAGAATTGAATTTCTAATGCTTGGAAGTTAATAAATTGTTCGTCTAAGTTTGTAGATGTATTTAATGCTTCTTCATAGTTTGTTTTAACACCATTAACTAATTGAATGTTTTCATCAACTTTTGCACTTTCTTCAGCTGATAAAGTTGAACGATCCATACTTGATAAGTTAACTGCAACATTTTCTAAATCTTTAATTCTTCATTGGAATAATGAATTCATGAATTCTTCTTTAGGAAACGGCATTTCAACTTTAGCTTCAGGGAAGTAATTTTTAATAATTGTGTATCAGTTTAAAGCATACATTGTTTGAGCATAGAAATAGTTAATGTTATTGTAGTCATCTTCTTGAGCTTCATATTCTTTACTACTTTTTTCTCATGTTGAAACAGCACCATCAATGATCGATTGGTTTGATTTATAAAGTTCAGGGTATTTTGATTTAAATGAGCTTAAGTAGAAAAGAATTGCTTTTGTGATTTTAAGTAATGATTGCTTACCTGAAGGAGCTCTCTTTACCATTTTTGACTTAACATCTTCTAATTCGTTTTTAGCAATTTCTAATTGATCGTTAAGAGCCTGAATTTCTCTTTCTTTTTCTGCTAATGTTTCCTTGTTTGCACCTTCAGTGTCAGCTTTAAGATCTTCTAATTCCTTTTTAGCTGCTTCAAGTTGTTTTTCAATTGCAACAACTTCTAAGTTTTTATCAACAAATCCACGTAATAATACGTCTGCAGCTTGATCTTTTAATGTTTGTAAAAACTCAGCTAATTTCTTAACATCTGAATCTGATAAAACTTCTTTTTTATCTAATTCAGCAATTAAAGCAAATAATTCATTTTGTTTTTTTGATACTAATTGATCTAAGCTATCTCCAGATTTAGCAACTGAACTGTATTTGTTAAATTCAGCTTGAATATCTGTATTTAATTTTGATTTTTCTGCTTTAAGTTCTGCTTGACTTTTTTGTGAACTTGATGAGTTATTACATGATACTAATAACATTGGTGAAAGTAATGCTGCACCACTTAAACCTAAAACTAATGATTTTAATCTTGCTTTCATATGATTTATCCTTTGTTTTATTGATTTTTTTAGTTAATTTGATTTTATAAGTTTTATTATAAATTAATTTATTAATTTATAAAGAAAAACGCACATTCCAAGTGATTAGAATATGCGTTATATCAAAATAGAAGTTAAGTAAGAACTACTTAACAACCATTCCAGCTACTTCGTCAGCAAAGTTTGATTGAACTTTTTCAATACCTTCACCAACTTCAAATCTAACAGCTGAAACTAACTCATCATTGTGATTTGATAAGTATTTTTCAACTGATACTGAATCGTCAACAACAACAGGTTGTTTAGCTAAAACGATTTCTGATAATTGTTTGTTTAATCAACCTTCTGTAATTTGTTGTTGTATTTTTTCTGGTTTAGAGTCAAAACCATTTGGTTTCTCAAATCCTGCTTTGATTTCTTCTAATTTTTCTGCAGGGATATCTGAAACTAATGTGAATTCAGGATTCATAGCTGAAACATGCATTGCCACGTTTTTAGCAGCTTCTACATTGTTACCTTTAACTGTAACTACTGCTGCAACTTGACGGTTAACATGAACGTATATACCTAAAACTTGGTCTTCTTCAGCAACTACTCTTTGAATCCGACGAAGAGAAATTTTTTCTCCAATAACTGATGTAGCTTGAATTAAAGCTTGTTCAACAGTTTCGTTGTCATTCATTTTTGTAGCTAAGGCTTCTTCTAAGGTGTTAGCCTTTGATTTAAAAACTGATTTTGTAACTTCGTTTAATAAGTTAAGGAACTTGTCGTTCTTAGCAACGAAATCGGTTTCTGAGTTAATTTCAACCATAACAGCTTCTTTATCTGTTCCATGAGCTGAAACTGCACCTTCAGCAGTAATACGACCTGCTTTTTTAGCAGCTTTAACAATTCCATTTTCTTTTAATCATTGAATAGCTTTTTCAATGTCGTATTCTGTAGCTTCTAATGCTTTTTTAACATCGATTAAGGCTGAATTTGTTCTAGCTCTTAATTCTTTAATTTTTTCCATTTTCATGTCTGCCATGATTACTCCTTAATTAAATTATTTTGTGATTAATTAGTTGTTTGAGTTTTCTTCTTGTTTTTGGAATGAAGGTAAAACAACTTTATCGTCTTCTTGGTATGCAAATTTAACTTGTCCACCACGTGCTTTAACAATAGCGTCAGCTAAAATTGTCATAATTAAAGCGATTGATTTTGAAGAGTCATCGTTTGCAGGAATTCCGAAGTCTAATAAATCTGGGTTAGCATTTGTATCTAAAATACCAATAACTTTGATTTTCTTTCTTTTAGCTTCTTTAACTGCGATTGCATCTTCATTTGGATCAGCAACAATCATTACTTGTGGTAATCTGTTCATGTTTCTGATTCCATCTAAGTTTTTGTGTAATTTATCTAATTTCTTTTGTAAGTCTAAAGCTTCTTTCTTTGTGTATCCAGCAAATCCGTTAGCTGCTTTAGCTTCTAATTCTTTCATTTTGTTTACACGTGACATGATTGTTTGGTTGTTTGTTAATGTACCACCTAATCATCTTTCTGTTACGTATAATGAGTTTGTTCTTTCAGCGGCTTCTTTAACTGCTTCTCTAGCTTGTTTTTTTGTACCAACAAAAATAAATTGTGCATTTTTAGATGCTAATGTGTTTACTAATGAGTAAGCGTATTCTAAGTATTTTTGTGTTTTGATAATGTCAATAATGTGTGATCCTTTGTTCTTTTTGTTTGGAACAATGTAATCTTTCATTTTTGGGTTTCAAGCGTGAGTTTTGTGTCCGAAGTATGCTCCGGCTTCTAATAATTTTGTTTTTGAAACAATTGGTGTTCTTTGTTGTTTTTCAACAACTTTAACATTTTCTTTTTTGTTTTCTGCGTTGTTCATAATTTTAATTTCCTTTTAGTTTGTTTTGCTACGTAAATATTTCGAGCACCTAGCACTATGATTAGCACACCCAAGTGAATCCATACTTACTGATATATTTGTTAATTTTTGTAAGAGTAGTTTTAAAACTCTTGTAATCTATTGTATTACATTTTTCATTATTTCAAAGTTAAAAGTTTTAGGGTCAAATCTATATTAAAAAGCGCTACACAACTGATGTGTAGCACTTTGAAACTAGAGATTAATTTTTATTAATGTAACCATCTCTAAGCATTTCGTAAAGAATTTCTGTTTTAGTTTTTCTTGTGAATTTATCAATAGGTTTTGTTTTTCTATAGTAGATGTAAACTAAAACTTGATCTTTTCAATAGTTCGAGTTATTTGTACTGTTAGATCTGTTTCCAACTATAAATTCATAGTTGTAACCATTTCCTCTTTCTGCTTTACCAAATGCACGTTTTTGCTCTTCTGTTCATCTATTGAATTCTTGAGCGTGTCTATTTTTAACTGTTGTTCAAGCCATTTCAGTTCCATCAAGGAAGATGTTTTCGAGTTCAAGAGTTGTTCCGTTTCAGAATAAGAAATCTGAAATATTTCCTTTTTCTTTAGCGGCTCATAAAGCAAATGTCGTAAATCTGAAAACTGCTTTATATGCATCATTTTGTTTGTAAGCATTATTTCTAAGACTTGTGTTATATCTACCTGATTGAATTTCTTCAAACATATATTCTCAGATAGGAATGTAAAGTTCTTTAATAAATTCTTTAACTCTACCCACAATTTCAAAAATACTTACGTCAAACTCAAATTTGTATTTTGGTGATGATGAGCTTCCTTGATTATTGTTAGATGAAGATGATGAGGATGATGAAGATTGATTTGGATTCATCAGACCATCAATAATCTTGTAAATACCAGTTTTTTCAGGTTGTAATGTTGAGCTTTCAAACAATCTGTTGATAAATTTGACAAAAGTACCATTACCCATATTCTTGATAATTTTTCCAACGAATGGTCCTTTTTCGAGAATTTTATTCATTGAAATGTTTCCATTTTTATTCAAGATGATTGACATAATACCATGAATAACAATATCTTTAAGAGCTTTAATTCTGTCTTCGATTTGTTCAAAGTCAGTTTTTTGAATTAATTCATAAATATTGTCAACAATAGTTCTAAGTTCATCTGAACCTCTAAGAGTTTTGAATAATCCTGAAACCATGTTGTCAAAGATTTGTGAATCTGAATCATTAAATGCAAATCCCATTCCTTTGAACATATTTGAAATAATAAGTCCTATACCATGAGAAATTTCAGCATCTTCATTATCTAAAATGTGGTTAACTCATTGAACAATATATTGCTTAATTTGAGGTGATTTAGGTGAAACAAAGATTTCATTAAGCACAGATGAGAATGAATTACGTTTAGCATAATCTTCTGATCTATCAAGTACATCAGTGAATACTGTAACTAATAAGTTAATTAAGTTTTCGTTTCCTAATGCATTAACAGCCATATTGTTAATTGCTGTGTCGTAATCGTTTGTACCTAATAACGCTTTTCCTAAACCAAATTGAGAAATAACTCTTGTTAATTTTTGTTTATTATTAAGCATTTGTGTAATGATGCTTCTGAATAAGTCGATAATTTTTTGTTTATTATCTTGAATAAACGGATCAAGAAGAATCTTCTTAACTGTATTGAATGTTGTAAAGTCAATTCCTTTAACAACTGCTCCTACAACACTTGAACCAAATTCACTGAATGAAGCTGATTTTTTGTATGTCGAAACAATGCTATCTACAACTGATCTGAATATTCCGGCACGTTGTAAGATAACTGGTAAGTTATCGATTAATGTAGGAATAAATTCTTCAAGTTCACTTGTTCTTGGAATTTCAAGGAAGTTGATAAATCTATTAAGTAATTTTTTAACAACACCTTTACTAATGTCATTGTTAAGTGTTTTAACAATTATTCCCTCAACTAAATCACCAAATCTTTTAACATTTTCATTTACATTTAAGTAAATCTTAAGAATATCGTAGAAAGTAGTTGTGTTTTCTAGGAATTGGTTATTTTCAACAATGTAACTTGAAACTTCTGTGATTAATGCTTTTAATTCATCAGAAGTCACAACTGAGTTAACTAACTGTACAAATGAATCTTGAGAAATAACTTTTTCTTCTAGGTAACTATGTGTTTCGTCGTCAAAGATATTTCAAATAATTTCACCTAAGTTAATTCTGTTCTCAAATAAGTGAAGTGCATTTGTAATAAGTGAGTATAAATCTTGTTGATGATTTGCTTGTTTAAGTGAGTTGATTACTAAGTTAAGCAATCTGATTGCTTTTTGTTCGAATCCTTCTTGTTTAGTAATTGCACCAAGTGCACTTGTAATGGCTGAAGTAATATCTAAAGTCGTGATATTAGTTTGTCTTTGTAATAATAATTTAACTATAGAATTTGCAACTTGCTCAATAATGTTTAATTCATTATCAATTCCTTCAATGTTAGCTAAAAGTGATTTAACTAAATGCGTAGGATCGCTGATGTCATTGAAAATTGAAGCGTAAGGTGATGATTGAAGATATCTTACAGCAGCAGTTGCAACCATATCTTGAACATTTTGATCTCTTGTGATTGTGTAAATAATTCTAGAAACTAAGTTTGTAATTGATTCTTTAAGATCAGGTGTTTCTAAAATTATCACAATTAATTCATCAAATGAGTTCGCATTAGCTCAACTTGATCAGTTTTTGAATAAGAATCTTAAGACTGTGTTGATTAAATCCTTAACTTCAGGCATTTTTACAACTAAATCATAAGCTTGTTTGATTTGGTCTTTTGTAATACCGAAGCTTTCAAGTAATTTATCTAATGGTAACTTAGAAATGATTGTTTCTTTAAGTTCATCATTAACTTTAATAGTTTCAATTATTGCATTAACTAATTTAATAACTTCATCTTGGTTAACTGCTAATGTTGATAAATGTTTGAATAATGATTTAACAATGTTGTATGCATCTGATTTTAGTAATCCTTTGATGTATTCAACTACAGCACTTATAGTTTGGTTTGTATCTTTAGTTGAAATAAATGTGTCAACAAAGATATTTGCAACATTAGGTAATAATTTAGCAGAGATTGCAAATGAGTTTAAGTTTTGTAATAAGTCACCTACAACTTTATCTAAATTAATTCCGGCTAATTGAATATTGTATTTTCTAGCGAATGTATTGATTAAATCTAAAACAATAACTTTAGTTGAGTCAAACTTGAGTGTTTTTTCAATGATTAATTGAATTTTTGATTTAAGTGATTCGGTTTTTTCTGAGTTAGTCTTGAATTTTTCAATTACATCAAGTGGTAAATTGATGTAATTTGTTCAAGATTTATCCTCAAGTAATCATGGAACAAACTCAATAAGTAAATCATCTATCTCACTAATTGAAATAAGTTCATTTACAAAGTTTCCTAAATGTTCTTTAGTTGTGTATTTGAATAATGTATTTGAATCAGAAAGCTTTTTGATTTGTGAATTTACAAGTTTTGTAATTGTTCCATTATTTCTTAACGCAATTATTACTTTAGGAATTAAGTTAATAATTGTTTCATAGTTATCAGTAACAACGTCGAGATTAATGATTCTGTCAACAAATCCTTTAATATCCGAAAGAACTTGTTTGTTAATTAAATCTGATAATGCTTGTGGAATTTGACCTAATATAGCTAAGATTTGTTTATTTTCAGCTTGTGAGGCTTCTGTTAACTTATCGAAGAAGATATCCAAGGCAGGATTTACAAGTTCGAGTGAATCAACAACTGATTTTAAGTTATTTGATAAATCTCTGAACAATTTATCAACTTGAGGAGTAACTTCAATGTTTAAGGTTCCAAATAATTTCACAAGTGATTTATAAACAAAATCTTTTGTAACTTGGTTAGTTAATAATCCATTTAATAATCCGGTTGTATCTTCTTTAACTGATTGAGGATTAATTAAAACAAACGCTTTCTTGATAATATCAACGTAAGAAGTTACATCAACAAATTCATTTGCTCTTTGAATTGCATTAGATGCAATCTTTTCAAATAAGTTTTTAAAGTGTTCATTACTTAAGACAAATTCAAGAAGTGCAATTAATTCATCTCTAGAGAAGTAGTTTTCAATTGAATTTCCTGCTTTTGACATTATTTGGTTAACAATACTTGTAGCTAATTCGTTAGCAGGAATTACATTGAATATGTTGTCAATAATTTTTAGTAAATCATCCTTGCTCTTTGTGAATAAGTCAGAAGTAATGACTTCTTTGAATGTTGAAACAACTTTTGTTTCAAATGCAGATGGATCTTCTGAAATTCTTTCCTTAATTGTTTTAGTAAATGAAGAAATAACTGATGAAATTGAGAAGTTTGTAATTCCTGATTTTTTAATGTAGTTAATTAAAGCATCAAAAGCGATTTCTGAAACACCAAAGTTTCTATCGATAATTGAGTAAATGTTAATAATGTTTTTAGCTAATTGCTCAGGTTCTTGAACACCTGCAAAATATTTTGCATAATCCGGGTTCTTAATAAATGCTGCTAAAGCTTGTGAAAGTTTTTCAAGTGCATTTGTTCCTGTCATTATCTGTTCAATTATGTTTAGAACTTTTGGTTTGATTGAAGCAACAAAGTTTTCATCTGAAGCTATAGCAATAGCTAATTGGTCAAATGAGTTTGCTTCTCTTAGTGTTGAATTATTATCAATAATAAAGTTTTTTACTAAATTAATAATGTCTTTAGTATTTTGTGACTTAAGAATATCAATAAATAAGTCTGATAAAACTTGAGCATCAATTTTTAATTTATCAGCAATTGATGCAACAGGTATCATTGCTGCAACTTTTTGGATATTTTCATCAACATAGTATTTAGAAATTACATTAGAAACTAATTCTTTGATTTGATCTGAGTGATTTCAAATGTTTGAATTTAATAATGTTTTAATGTATCCGAATTCTTTAATGTTTAATAATGATTTTACATTTGAAGTAATGTACTTGATTAATTCATCTAAACTATTTGACTCTTGTAGACCTGCATTAACGATTTCAATTAATTGATCAACCATTGTGTTTGTAGGGTTGTAGTTAATTAATTGATTTAATGTTTGTTTAAGTGCTGTATAGAATTCAAGCGGTAATTCTGAAGACAATAAACCTTGGTCAGCAAGCATTTTATTTAATGCTTTATGCATTAGTTTATCTAAACCGTTTGAACTTAAAATTGTATGAATAACACTTGCAAGTTCATATTTGTGCTCTGTTGTAACATTTGAATTTTTAAGAGCTTTGAAAATAACATCTTTAGGATTTGTGAAGATCGAGTCTAATAAATCATTATCAACAATTGCATCAACTAATGAGTTAAGTAATGTTGGTAAATTACTATTTCTTAAAACATCGTTAGCTACTTGTGATGCGCCTTCTGATGAAACTAATTCACCTAAATTTGCATCATTAATCATTGAAGTTAATTTTGTGATTGTTGAATCTTTAACTAAGATTGTTGAAACTAAGTAGTGTAATAAGTTTTTGATGAATTGCTTGTTTTCTGAATAAATAGGAGAAGCTAAGATTTTGTTTACAAATGCTTGCTTATCTTTGTTAAATTCAGCAACAATTAATGAAACAATTTCATTTGGTAATGTTTTAATTACACTTAATGGTTCATCTGCATTTTTAGCATTTGAAAGAACTTCAAATACCTTGTCAAATACAGGTTGATAAATATTTAATGAATTTAATAATGGGATTAAATTATCCACTAAATCACTTACAAAGTCTTTGCTTAATTGTGAATATAAGTCAGGAAGAGTTGATTTAACAACATTATTGATTAACTCTTTTAATATAACTTTGTTATTTTCGTTTTCAAATAATTCAGAAATGAAATTACTTAAGTTAGATTTCATTTGCTCATAATCAAGCCCTTTAAGAATTGTGATTATTAAATCATTGTAAGTTGTAAATTGCTCTGCAGTTGCAATTGAATTAAGAACATTTGTAAGTTGATTTAAGAATACAACTTTGAATGAGTCATTGTTTAAAACGAATTTAACTAATTCTTTTAAGTTATCAAATGAAACATAATTTTCAATCTTTTCTTTTAAGTTTGCAGGAACTTTCGCGAAAATTGATTCAAACATTTGTGAATCAGTAGCAATCTTGTTGTAAACATTTCTGATAATTTGATTAATATCTTGATTGTGTTTTGAAAGTAAGCTATCACATAAAATCTTGATTGCTTTGATAATGTTTGTTTCTTGATTTTCTCCACCAAATTCTTCTGCAAATGATTTTAAAATTAATGTACCTAAATCGGATAATTTTGTGTAGTTTCCATTTTGATTAAACTCTTCTAGACCACTGTAGATATGTGCAAAAATGTTGAATGTATCACTGTAGTTTGGTAATAAGTCAAATAAATCAGAAAGTAATCCATCAATGTTTTGAACATCTTGAAGTAATCAACTAATTGATTCATTTGTTTTCACAAGGTTACTTATAAATCCAGTAACCATTTTCTTAATTGTTGGATTTGATTTTAATGCATCGAATGCAGTTTTAAGTGAACCCTTAACATCGTGAATAAAGTTAACATCCTTAAGAACTAAAACCACTAAATCAGTTAAAGAAGATAAGTTAGCAATTTGTTCTTGGTTATTTAAGATAAAGTCAGTTAAACTTGTTCCGATATTTACAAGAGGTTCTGAAACAACAATGTCGTTAAGTAATTGTTTAAGTTCGTCTGCTGAAACATTAAGTTTTGTAGCAACAGAATCAAGATTTAAATTATTAATAAATTCTGAAACTTTATCATTTGTTTTAAGTTGTGATAATAATGATTGAATAAATTCTTTTAATGAAGCTTTTTCAATGTCACTAAGTGGTGCACTTAAAAGATTTTTAATAAACTCAAATTCTGTCACCTTCAAGTTTTTAAGAATTACATTTGGTAATTGTGAAGTTAAACTGCTTAATGTAATGTTTTCATTATCGAATAACGCAATAACTTCAGCAATTAAATTGTTAAGTTTATTATCTGCACTTAAGTTATTCATTAAGTTTGCAAATACAGTATTTAACATTGAATTGAATTTAGCATCGTAAGTAAATCCTGCTTTTTCAAGTAAAACTACAAACACTTTTGTAAGAGTTTTGTTAATTGTTAAATCAGTAACCACATTATCTAAAATTGGTTTGATGTTTGAAGTTAATATAGTTTTGAATTCAGGTTTGTTGATTACTAAATTAATTAAGTCAGTAATGTTTTCAACTGTTTTTAATTCTGTAATGTTGTTAAAAATTAAATTAAAAACATTTGGAATTAGTGAATTAATTTGTTCTGTATCAAAAATCTTGTTAACAATTGTTTTGACTTCATCAATATCTGCATATTTAGCTAAAGTTTCATTTGAAGAAACTGTAGAAATTAAAATATCTCTGATTTTTAAAACAACCGCATTGTTTTCATTTAATTCAGTAAATACATTTTTAATAATTTCTTTTCAGATAGGTGCATAAGAACTAAATGTTTCTAAGTTAGCAACTTTTTTAACTAAAGCAATAGGGTCAGAAGCTAATTTTGATTTTAAGAAATCAGTAATTTTTGAAGGTAATACCCTTATATCAGCATAAGGTGTGCTGCTTGTTTTAATTGTTTCAAGTTGACTAAACACAAAATCAATAAGTGGATTAATAATGTCTAATGATTTTACAAAGTTTAATAATTCAACTTTTGAGTCGTTAACAAATGCTGTGATTTGTTCATCGCTAGCTGCTTGGTTGTATTTTTTAGCAACCGATTTAAGTACATTACCAAGTAAGTTAGAAGCAAGTTGATCATCAGTTAAGTCAGCAACTAATCTCTCAAGGTGTTCTTTAACAGTTTCTAAGTTAGGAATTACTAATAATTTTTGAATTAATGCGTTTAAATCTTCAACATCAGCAAATTCTGCAAAATTATCTACATAAGATTCAACTAAGTAATTTACAAGGTTATGTAAGTTTTGATTTTTAAGCAATGAATTAACAAGCGAATCGATATTTTCTTCACCTACAAATGAAGTAATTTTTGTTGATGATAATGCTTTTGCAACCATTGAAGGGATGTTTAAACGATCAAGATTGTTTAAAACATTCTTAATAAGTTGTTTAATAAATGTTTGATTATTTGTTACTAATTTTGAATCATTAATGAATTTAAGAATTTTGAAAACATTAAATTCGTTTGTTTCTTCTTCAGAATCTGAGTTGTTCATTTTAGCAACAAAATTATCAATAGCAATTTTTCCTGCTTGAGTTGTAATTTGTTTAATGTTGTCAAGTGAAGCTGATTCATTTTGATTTAATAAGTCAGCAAATTGAGAAATAAAATCTGAAATAAACTCTTTAATTGAGTCTGGTTTTAAACTTGTTATGTTGTTTAATAAACTATCAACAAAATTATCTGATTGAGCTTTGATAAGTTGGCTTGATAATCCATTGTTTTCAAGTAAGTTTCATAAAATGTCTTTAAGGATATTTTTGGTAACATCATTTGAAACAATGTCTCACGCAAAATCAGAAATTGAGTTTGCAATTTTCTTAATATTTTCTTTATCTGATAAGAAAACTTTGATTAATTGTTGTAAGTTTTCTACTTGTGCAAATTGCTCAGAGTTACTAATGAAACTTTCAAGTGCAAGTCCGATAACTTTCGAAATATTTGGATTAGTTACAATTTGAGTGATTAATGATTTAAGATCATCTTTTTCAATTTTGAAAGGTTCAACATATTTGTAAGCAAGACCTGTGATTGCATCTGAAATCATTTCACTTTTTAGCGCAAATAAGTTTGTAATTACACCTTGAAGAGCTGAGATTAATTCAGGTTTTTTATATGTAATGAATTTTGAAGACGCAATTGCTCTAATAAGTTTGAATAAGTTTTCTTCTTTAAGAACTGATTTAATGAAAATTTGAGGAATTTCCATTAATTCAAGTTTGTCTTCTCTGTTTAATCTTGATAATTCATTTTGGAAATCTAAGTAAATTTGTTGAATTAATCCTGAATTGACAATAGATTCAATGATTGTAACAAAACCATTTTCACCATTGTTTTCTGTATCTAGAATTAATTCCTTTAATTTACCTTCTGGATCAAGTTGTTTATAAATTTCATTATTTGTAAGACCATTAATTGCTGAAGCAGTTACATTTCTAAATGTAGCTGACATTCTTAAAAGTCTATTAGGGTAATTGTATGGAGTTCTAAGTTTGTTAATTTCATCAATGAATGGAATTGAAGAATCTAAATATGAATTTGTATCAGACCCAAATAATTGTAAGTTAGATACAAAAGGTTCGATTTGGTATTTTAGTGTTGTAGAGTCGGTGAGTAAATAATCTTGGTTAAAGTTATAAGTTGGATCAAAATTTGCGAGGTCAAAAGATGGAGATGTAAGTTTAATATACATATCCATAGCCATTTTTTTGTATCCCCTTGTGTTAGGGTGAATATCAATATAAACATCAGAAATTTCATCTGAATGAGCAGATCAATAATCAACATTGTATGCATTTAGCACATTAACATCTGTAATTTTCGCAACATCATACAATGAGCTGTTAATTTGTTGTAATAAAACTTGAGTTGGATCTACTGGAATGTTTCCTAATTTAGATTGGAAGAATTTGTCAATCGCTCTTTTGAAACCAGAAAGTGGTAATGGGTAAGCTACTAAGTTAATGTTTGCTTTTGGAGCAAGTTTTTTAAGTTCATTAACTAAAAGTAAAGCTCTTTTTCTAACTTCTGGAAGTGTGTTTGTAAGAACTTTGTTGAAAAACTCAATAATCTTTCCATAGTTAGGTTTTTCTTTTCTGAATTCATTAACAATTTCCATTGGTCTATTTTTTGAAACTGTATCAATTAGCAAGAAGAAAAAGTCATTAGCACTAATTGACATAGTTACTAAGTTTGCTTCTTTTAATTGTTCCTTGATGATTGGACCCATTTCTTGCATATTTTTATTTTTGAAAGTTTTGTTAACAGCAGGTCAATCAGGTGTGTCGTTGTAAGGGTTGTCATAGTCGATTCCGAAAATTTTAAATCAGTCAACTATACGAGCACCAGAAGCTGCGAAGTTTTCAAAATATTCAAGTCTATTATTTGAATTTTGATTTAGTAATCTTGCTAAAAACGCAGCATAAGAAGCTCCGGTGATTTCTCCGTTAGCTTCTAATTTACCTGGATAATCCTTTGGAAGCGCTCCATCATATCCTGCAGTGATTGAATCTCCTAATGCAACATATCTAATTTTTTGATCTTTTGATATGAAGTTATTTGAAACAAGACGTTTAGATAATTTTTCTTTGGCACGTTCAACATCAGTTTTTCCATCAGGGTTTTGGTTTGAATCATTACCTCCGTTTTGAGAACCATTGCCATTATTTGCTCCTGGTTCAGTAATTTTAATTCCACGAGTTGGATCAACCGGTTCAGGTTTATTGATGATTGGTGCATCACCATCGTTTAAATCAGTTCATCTACCGATTGGTTTTGATGAACCTGGCGCTTGACAAGACGCAGAAACAACACTAGCTGAAGTTAAGATTGCAGCTAATGAAATTAACGTTAACTTTTTTTGTTTTTTCATAATCACCTCTCTTATATACACTATAAGTGTATATAAAACTAATTTCATAAAATTTTACCAAATTAAAGAGTAAACAAGCAAATTGCAAAAATTGTTAAACTATTTTTAACAAAGCTAAAATAAAAGAGCAAGCTTTTAACTTTTATAGCTTGCTCATAGTATTAAAAGTTTTAATTTGCAAATGGATTGAGTGAATTTAAAACACAATAAAATATTCTACTTCAGTACAATAATGAGATTAATTGTCCTAAAGTTTCTTCAAAATTGTTTGCAATTTCAATTGTAATTGAGTTAACTTCGTTATTAAAACTTGATAAATAATTAACAAAAGTTTGATAAGTTTCATCTTTAATTTGATTAATTGATAAGTTTTGAAACTTGTCAATTAGGTCATCATTTTCAAGGTTTGAAGATAACTGATAATCAAAGAATCTTTGTTTAATTAAACCAAAAGTAACAAATTTATTTCCCTTTCCTGAAAGCAATGGCTGAGTATAAGTCGCAATTTGTTGTGGAAAGTTTATTGATGTGCTGATTGTTTTAATTTGCTTAGTTGTATTATTGAATTGATTTGCAAATCAAGCAAAATAATTATTTAAAAATGAATCATATGAAACAAAAATATTAGCAAATCCATCTTCTTTGTTTTTAAGAACACTTTCATTGATTAATAAAGCCAATTCAAGTGCTCTGTTGAAATAAACATCAGGATTAAGAATATTTTTTGAAGCTTCAACATAACCATGAATAACTTTTTGAATATTAATCCCCTGAAGTGACATAATCAATAATCCAATTTCACTTAATACACTATATTCTGGATGGACATCATTTGAAACAAATAAAATATTGTTGCTTGCAAATTTAAATTTGCTTAAGTTTGAAAAATTAGTTTTGCTGCCTACATAAAACATATGATTTTTGATCATAAATTCATTTGAATGTTGCTCGAAAATATTTGTAATGTATGAAATTCATTCATTTTCATAATCATTATTTCCGGTTTCGTTTAAAAACATAAAACCAACATTATCGCCAATTCCATTTTTGAAAGTTTGAATTAACTGTTCAATTTTATTAATTGGAATTGATGGATTAATAAAGATTAATTCAATTTTCTTATCCTTATTAATATCGATTTGTCCAAAAATAAATTGCATTGCAGCTTTAATTGAAAGTTCAATTGTTTTAGAAGTTCAAATAATTAACTTAGAAATATTTGTTGAATATATATTGTTGCAAAATTGAATTATTTTATCTACACCATTGAGCCCAAAGTTTAATGCAATATCATCGAAACCTAAATATGATGAACCATCAAAATTTAAAGATTTAATTTTATCAATTACTTCTGAAGCTTGCTTTTGTTGAATTTGTAACTCGTGTTGAGATTGAAAATAATTTTTCTTAATTGAAATTACTTGCATTTAACTACTTATTCTTGTGATTATTGTTTTTATTGTCGAATTTCTTATTTTCAACAAAATAACTATTTGTGTAATTAATTAAATTTCTAAATCCATTTTTTGTCGCTTTTAGTTCATTGTAATATTTTTCTCTTTTGTAAAAGTCTTTCCCTTGATGGTTTGGATGATTTTTCTTAAATGAACCTAAACCTTGTTTTTTATTGTTATCAAAACTTAAAACAATAAAGTTGATAATGTCACCAATTGAAAATAAATCTGACATTTGGTGATGTGTAAAATCTGTGATGTCTTTTCTGTAAATCAAAAATGAATTACCATATTTGTCGTGAAGTTTTATAAACTTTGAACCTGATGTAATTATTTTTGCTGAAGCAACGTCACCAGTTTTGTAGCCCAAAAATGATTGTGAATTTTCTTTTCTTGAAACTTTTAAATTTTGCTTATTAATATTTTTGTTAAGTGGTGTATTCATAATTATTTATTATTATAAATAATTTATTTTTTTATGTATGAAACTAAAAAGACTATGGCATAGAAATAAAAAGTTTTAAGTTGCATAAAAAAATAAGCTATACAGCTTAAATTTATTTTTTGACTTTGACTAATTCAATTTTTGAATTTAGCAATTCTTGCTCTAGTTCTTCAATATTTTCAAGTTCATTTTCAAGTCTTAAAGCTTCCTGGATTGTAGGTTTTGTAACTGGTTCTTTAGGCGCAAATAGTTCACAAGTTTCATTAGCTTTAATAATTGAAATATTTTCTGTACCTATTTTTCTAGCAATATCAATAATATCGTTTTTATCGTATGTTAATAATGGACGTAAAATTTGCATTCTTGTTGCTTCTCCAATTGTTGATAATGATTCAATTGTTTGAGATGCAACTTGACCTAAATTATCACCATTTGAAATTGCTTGTTGATTATATTTTTGTGCTATTTGCTCAGCTATACGGTAAAAACTTCTTCTCATTAAAGTGATTTTGTATGATTCTTTTGAAACGAATGAAATGTAGTTCATTAAGTGTGAGTAATCTGCGATCAATAAGTTTGATGTTACTTGATATTTATTTAAAACTTTAACTAAATTTGTAATTTTTTCTACAGTTCTAATATCTGTTTGAGGAGGTGTGATAAAGGTTAAAAAGTCAACTTTGAGTCCTCTTTTCATCATTTGTCAAGCAGCGACCGGAGAATCAAAACCACCAGAAATAAGGTGAAGAACTTTACCTGACACTCCTACAGGTAAACCTCCTAAACCTTTAGTGTAATCAGAGAAAATGTAAGTTTTTCCGTTTCTAACTTCGACATAAAAAGTTTGGTCAGGATTATGTACATCAACTTTAAGATTTGTGTTTTTTAAGACTACACCACCTAGGTAATTGTTAATTTGGTCTGATGAGAATTCAAACTTTTTGTAATTTCTTCTAGCAGCAATTTTAAAAGTTTTTGAATCAGGTCTAATTGATGATAAAACTGCATTTGCAAAAACTTCCATATCATTTTCAACAACCATAACCGGTGAGTATGAACTGATTCCGAATACATAATTTAAGTTATTCATATTTTCTTCTGAATAAGGTAAATACATTCTGTCAAATTCAACTTCTGGAGTTACGCCAACAATGTGTTTAATATTAATTGCAAGTTGATTAATAAACTGTTTTCTGTTTTTCTTTTTCAGCACTAACTCGCCGTAACGAATCAAAATTTTACTGTACATATTTCTCCTTTATTAAAAACTTTTTAAGTGCTAAATAAGCATTTTTATAATTATTTTCTTCTTTAATTACATTCTCAATACTTTTGCTAATATCAATGTAATTAGCAAAAGTTTCTTGATTATTTATAAATGAGTCATTTCTTTGAAGTTCTAATCTTATATTGTTATAGATTTCTTTGTATTTTGCATTGAGCGAAATCACTTTAATTAAAGTAGCTAATTTACTAATGAATTCATCTCAAATTGTCTTAATTTTATTTCAGGACTTTTGTTTTTTGAAATTTCTTTCATATAAATAAATTAATTCAGTTCTTAATTTATTTATTTTTGGATCATTTGGAATTTCAGGATGGTAAATGCAAGATAAATAGGTATCAATAGCTTCATCAATTTGAATTTGGAAATTATCATTTAGTTCTTTTAATTCTTTAGATTTTGATTCAATAACTACATTAGTTTTTTCATAATTTTCATATTTAACAACTAAATCTTGAACTAGTGTTCGTATGTTTTTTAATGATTTATTTTCAAAAGATTGTTTGATTTTGTCAAATGCGTTCTTTACTGATTCATAATTTTTTTGTTGAATACTATTTGGTGCAAGTATGTTTTTGTGAGTTTTATTCAATTTAGAATATAAATCACGAATAATTGGAATTGTTTGATCAATGAAATCTTTAATAGAAAACATTGAATTAACAAGGTTGACTAATTTGTAAAAATTTCTATAAACTGACTTGATATTTGCATCTAAAGTTTCAGCAGTATTTTTGCCTTTAATAGCTGATTGAAGTGCTGTGGTTTTATCCTTTAACTCTATTAATTTACCTTTAATTTGCTCGTTATTTTTATTTTTTATCGCTTGCTCAAGCACTTTTGGTAGAGATTCAAAAAGTGAATACTCAATATTTTTTGATGCAAAAATTATTTTTGTATAGTTCTTCAATTCTTCTTTTCTCTTTGTTATGTTTTCAAGAGCTCTTAAAAAATCAGCTTTAACTTTAAGATCGTCAATTAATGTGATTTGAATTGATAATTCAGCTAATTTGTTTTGAAGATTTTCATATTGATTAGGTATTGCTTTCTCATAACTTTTAAGCTTGCCATTTAAAAAGTCCCTAATCTCGAGGATTGTTGAAGTGATTTCGTCAATGTTGTTTCAGTTCTTTGAATAGTCATCTGAAATTTTGTTAAATTCTATTTGTTTTTTAGAAACTTCTTTTTGTTGTTGTTTAATTGCTTTATATTTTTTGTAAGATTTAACTTTTTGTTTTTCAGCTAGCAATTCATCAAGTTCAGAAAGTTTAACTGAAATTTCTTGATTTATAGTTTCAATACTTTGTTTCACTTCAATTAATGAATTAAGCATATTCTCAAGCTCGTGATTAAAATGAGTCGTTGTTTTAACTTTTGAATATAAAGATTGATTTTGATGATTTTGTTTAGTTATCGCATCTTTTGAGCGTATACTAAATTTTTGTAATGATTGTTTAAATAAGTTCACAGAAAGCAAGTAGACTAAAAGTAAAAGAACAATAATTGAAACAATTATTATAAGTATGAACAATACTTTTGCCATAATCTCGTACCTCCTGAGCCTATTATTAAATTTTCTATATTATATTACTTTTAGCTCTAAATGATAGCCTTATCAAGCTGTGTAAAAACTAATTTAAAGCAAAAAAGCAGATAGATTTTCTATCTACTTTTAATTTGAAAATTCAATACTATTTGTAAGCTAATTTTTCTTCATAGATTTCTTTATCAAATGCTTTGATAAATTCAGTCATTAAATCAATTGTAGCTTGAATATCAACAAGTGAAGCTAATCCGATTGGGCTGTGTAAGTATCTTTGTGGAATTGAAATTGTCATAACTGCAGCACCACCAGGAGCAAATTGTAATTCAGCTGCATCAGTTCCTCCACCCTCAGCAACATATTTGTAAGCTGGAATTTCTTTTGTAGCAGCAATATTTGTTAATACATTAATTAATTTTGGATCTGGCAATGTTCCACCATCTTTAACTAAAAGACTTACTCCTTTACCTAAAACTGGTGTTCCAGGTTTTGCACCTGTTGTATCGTGTGCAGCACCTGTATCAACAGCAAAAGCAACATCTGGATTAATGATTGAAACTGATGTTTTAGCACCTCTTGTTCCAACTTCTTCTTGAACTGTTCCTACTAAGTAAACATCACATCCTAATTCTAAATCAGCAATATTATTTGCAATAAATTCTAAAGCAGTCACACCTGCTCTATTGTCCATTGCTTTTCCACCGATAATGTTATTTGTAAAATGAATTGTTTCTCCAGATAAGAAAATTTTGTCCCCAATTTGAATGTGTGCTTCTTCAACTTCTTTTTTAGATTTGAAACCTAAATCAACAAATAAGTCTGATTCTTTAAGTGCAACTGTGATTTTGTCTCTATCCATAATATGGATACTTGTGTGTCCGAATACACCATAAAATCTTTCATTTGTTTTTGATGAAACTACAACTGCTTTTGTCCCAATAACTACAGATGGTCAAACTCCACCAATTGTTGTAACTAATATGTTTCCGTTTTCAGCAATTGATTTAACCATATAACCAACTTCATCCATGTGAGCGGCTAACATAACTTTAGGCGCATTAGCAACTTTAGATTTTTTGAAGAAAATAATTGAACCAAATGCATCACGTGAAATTTCAAAACCTGGTTTAATGTTTTTTCTCAATTCATCTGCAACTGGTTCTTCAAATCTAGAAATAGCTTCAATTGACATATATTTTTCTAATCTAGAAGCTAATTTTTCATATTTTTTTTCCATACAAACTCCTTATATTTATAGATGTTATAAATTTTATACATTTTTAGCTTTTATAACACACATAAGCTAATCTTTTTTATGAATATAAGTAATTGCTATTTCATCAAAATACATTTGTAAATATTTCTTCATTTGAGGTGTTAAATTTCTAATTTGATTAAATGATTCACTTAACTTTTCTTGGTTATCATTTGAAATTTTATCCTTGCGAATAAAGCACAACTTTCCACTTGTGTCTCAATAAATAAGATTCTGTTTATCATAAATTTTGTGAATATCAGGCGATAAATTTAATAAATTATTTTCATCAGAAATCATCGTTAATGCATTTGTTTTAAATTTATCTGTTGAGTCAACAATGTTTTTGGTTTTAGAAAATCATTTTTCTATTTCATTTCTTATTCTTTCCCTTATTTTGTAAACAGGATAAATATGAGCTCTTTCAATTATTGTATTTTCTTCTAAATTAAATGATTGAATTGATTCAGTAGGAATTTTTTGAACTTTTGATCTAGTTCTTGAAATTTGATTTTCTATTTCATTTTGAATTTCAAACAATGTTTCTAGTGATTTTTTCACACTTTTGATTTTATTTCTAAATTCTTCTCTAGTTTTATCATGATTAAGACCTTTTGTTTTATTTTCGTATTCAATTGTATGAATTAAATCTTGAATAAGTAAAAATGAATTATTACCACTATTTTTGAAGTAATTAATAAAATCATTTTCATTTTTTAAAGAGCTAAGTAGACTCTTAAAATCATCTTCATTTGTTACAAATCTTTTAAAACTATTGTAATATCAATTGTCTTTAATAATATCCAAATACATAAGTGGATTATTTTTTAGATTTTCATAACTAGACTTTACTTCGGAACTGTTGGGTTTTAAATAACTACCTGCTGGATTATTACCTTTTAATATACCAATTAAGTTGTTAAAAGTTCCTTTATAATCAAAATTAACATAATAATTCAGAGCAGTCAATTCCTGATTATTTAAAAATAAGATATTTTTATCATTTTTGTTTTCTCTAGGTTCTTGTTTTAAACTGTTGCCGATAAGCGAAAATAATTTTTCCCTACATTTAAATGTGGTGGTTTTATCCTTAAATCATCTTGTAGTAGTTTTTAAATCTAAGGATGTACCTGCAAGAAATTTTATGTATCAATAAATTAATAGTCCATTTGAATCAAAAAAGCAATAGATTTTTGCATTAAAATGATTTTTGCTGTTTTCTTTAGAAAATACGTTTAAAATGCTATAAATTTTAATTTGTTTTTTTAAATTTACAAATTCACTAGATTCAAAATTCATAATAATTAAAAATATTTTTTAATAACTTCAGTAAATATATTTTCTAAAACTTCAACAGATATGCTGTTTCCGGCTGTAAAAATCATTTTATTTTCGTGAACTAAACCGGTTTGACGAACCTTTAATGCATCATCTTTGTCGAATCCCATATATAGATACGCTTCTTCTGAGTTCATTAAAACTAATTTATCTTCTTCTAATAAAAATTTCAGTCTTGCGTTTGCACCAGAAGCTGTTAATGTAGGGCCTTTGTGATCTATTTTATAAATGTAAGATTCGCTATTGAAATTAGTGTACCCTAATAATCTAGACTTATTGATTTTGTTTTTTGTTAATGTAAATGGTGTCTTTTTGTATAAAGCTAATAATTTTGTCAGATCAATATGAACAGCATTTTCATCAATGATTTGATTAAGCATTAAGTTTTTTTCATTCTTTTGAATGAATTCAAAATCTTCACCATCTAAAATAGAAACCATAAAAACTCTTTCTCTATTTTGAGCCGAACCTGAATCAACTGCATTTAAAACTTTTCAATAACTTTTATAACCCAATGTTTCCAATGCATCTATTCATTTGAGAAAATCATTTTTGAATTTAGATGAAACCAATGCTTTAACGTTTTCTAATAATAATACCTTAGGTAATCTATCTAAATTATTTTTAAGAATTCTTTCAATTTCATACAATAACCCTGATCTTGTATTTTCGTTAATTCCTCTTTGTTTACCTTGTTGTGATAAATCTTGACAAGGGAATGAATAAGTAAAAATATCTATGCCTTTAGGTAAAGTGTTATAAGCAGTAATGTCTGTACCGCTCTCTCTCTCTCTCTCTGAAGCCATATCTTTCACTCATATAGTCATTATTAACATATGAATAAAGATAAGAGAATAAATTTCTTAATTTGTTTTCTGACATTCTCGTAAAGTATTTTTTATTAACTGGTTTTTTGGAGTCGGCAGAAAAAAGATACTTGTTTAATTTATCAAGCATTTCTTCTTTAGTCAACTTATTTTCTGGTTCTAATATACCGTAGTGAATACTTAAATACGATACAATCGCATCAATATAAAAATCACATGTTCCTAGTGATTTAACTGTAAAATTCAATTTCTTAGATATATTTTTTAATGCTTTGTATTGCGAACCTATTCCTGCGAACATTTCGAATAATGTAATTTCTTTTTTCATGATTTTTTTATTTTAACGGAATTAGAGAAGCATAATTAATAAGTTGAAATATTTTTTTAATTGAATTAAGAAAATCTATTTTTTATATTATAATATTTTTAATTATTGGGGTAGTACTCAAGAGGCTGAAGAGGCGGTCCTGCTAAGACTGTAGTGGTGGCAACACCAGCGGAGGTTCGAATCCTCTCTGCCCCGCCAATTGTTAACAAATCACTCTTTGAGTGTTTTTTTATGCACTTTTTTACTACTTTGTACATTTTTGAAGAAATATACTAAATATATGTATGAAAAAGATTGGTTGATTCAATATATTATTAGTAATTATTTGTTTAAGCTCAGGTGTTTTCATAAGTGTTGTTAAATTTACGGAAATAAAACAAACAAAGAAAATAGATGACGAACTAAATAAGCAAAAGAAAATTTATAAATATACAGTAGCTGGTAATGTATTATTTCCTGCTACATTTGAATCAGATAAGCCTTTATCATATAGAGATGTTTTTAATAAAGTAAAGCTTAAAACAAGTTCAGATATAAGCAGATACAACTTAGATGATTTAGCAACTACATCTAGTGTCATTAATGTTGGTTTAAGAAAATACAAAATAAAATGGGAAGAAATCAAAGATGTTGAGACTTTAAAATGATTAGGTTTAAACTCAAGAGTTGCAAAGTTAATTTATAAACATCGCGAAAAGAATGAAAGTTTACACTCATGACGAGAATTGCTAGATATAAAAGGAATTTCTACTCGTACTATAGAATACTTACAAACGGTTATAGAATTAACTTAAGATGGTTTAATTTCTTTTTAATTTTATCTGTATTTTGTTTATTGCTAGTCACTTCTGATTTAATTTTATTAGTATATTTAATTCCACTCTTTATTTTTTCCATTATTTTAAAAAGAAATGACTTCGTAATTTTGTTAGCAATATTATTGACATTTTTGATATTTTTTAATCTTAAACATATTATTATAAATGCCTGATTTTATAGTAATAAAGGTGTCTCCGAAACTTACACAGTGATTGATATGTCGGATAAAGCTCTTTATGTTGAGGATAAATTTATGAACAAATTTATACTAAACAGGTCTGAATTAAAATCTGTTAAAGACCAAATAACTATCTATTCAAAAATATTTATTTGAGGAACATTGAAGGAAGTTAAAGAAAAATCAAATTACTTGCTAGCTAATGAAATTGATTTTTTAATTAAACCTAACAAAGTTGTTGTTGTTAATAATTGATCCAGTTTAAGACATATGTTTTATAACCATTTTCTAAACAAAAATAAAGCATATTCTGATTTTATTTTCCCATTAATTTTTGGTATAAACACATCTACAAATAACGAAACATTAACTACCTTAAAAGAAATGGGAGTAGTTCATTTAATGATTGTTAGCGGTCTACATTTGGGTACTATTTACGTATTTGTTAGAATGATATTTTCAAAATTTGATAAATATGGAATCTTACAAATTCTTGTACTTACTATTTATTTTCTATTTTGCAAGAAATCAGTGTCAATCATAAGAACTTATTTATTTATACTTGTGATTCATTTTTGAAAAATATTTAAAAAAGATCAAGAATTGAATGTCGGTCGCCCATTATTTGTAATAGCATTTTTATTCTTATCTTTTAGACCTTATAGTGTCATGAATTTAGGTTATTGACTATCATATATTTTGACTATCGTTATGTTAAATGTAGATTTGGATAAATTTTTAAAACCTAAAAAATGAAAGCAAAAAGCAGCAAACTTTTTTGTAGGTTATTTCATACCCTGATTCATTTCTATATCCATAATTAGTGCATATATAAGAGAAATTAGTTTAATATCTTATGTTTACTCAATTATTTTGACACCGATATTTCAGTTTTTAATTATTTTCTTTACCTTAACTTTACCAATAACTTTTATAGCAGTTCCATTTGCTGAGTTAGCACAATCTTTCATCCAGCTATTATCAAAAGTAAATGTTACATATAAGTTTTATTATCAATTTTGATACTACATAATTTATCCTTTTATATACATTTATATTTCCAGATTAATGTTCTTAAAAATGAAAAGATTAGAGAAAGTTAGATCATCTGACTTTATAAAACATAGGATAGCTGAACTTGAATTAAGAATGGAGAAATTAGAATATGCAAATGAGTTCAAATAATAAAAATAGAGGGATGTTTTTAGAAAAAATAATCAACAACACTATAGCTTATTTATGACAAGAGAACATTGCGTTCATCGAGAAAAAGAGCACTCCTCTTGATATAAAAAATATTCAATCAAAGACTAAAAATAATGTCTTGGGTTCATTTAGAATTAAGAAATCAACAGTGGATTACATAGGTATGTATAATGGTCAATTTATTTGTTTTGAAGCCAAGAGTACAAATAATAATTCACTCACTAAAAACTTATTTAAGAAACATCAAATCGAATATTTAAACCTTATACATAGCAATAAAGGTATTTCTTTTGCTATTGTGTACTTTTCATTATATGATGAGTTCTACAAAATAACTGTTCCAGAATTATTACAATATTTTAAAAATAAAAGTAGTGTCAAATATGAAGAAATAAAAAGAAATTCTAAAAAGTTATTTTTAGAATTTCCTGGATATTTAACATTTTTAAATTAAGCTTTAAAATCTATTAATTCACGTAAGTATTTTGAAGGTGTATATTTAACAACACGTCTTTGTGGAACCACAATAAAATCAGCATCATTTTCTGATTTTTTGAATTTGTTTACCATTTTTCTTTGTGGTTTAACTGTTGTTGAAAAAATTCCTAAATGTGATAATCTAACTTTATCTTCCATGATTAATTGTTCTTTAAGAACGAAAACCATAGCATCGAAAACTCTTTCAACATCTCTTGGTGTCATTTCAGCACGATCTGCAACTTCTAAAATGTATTCTTTTTTAGTCATTTCAATGTCTCCTTTTAAAAGCTTGTAATAACAATATTATAATACAAAAAAACTTTTTTCCACAATTTTTAGGGATAAAAGTAATTATTTTTGTTTGATTGTAGGTTTAATTTTTGTTAAAGCGATCTTATCATAATCTTTGAAGCCAAGTCCATAATACATAGCACCTGCAATTTTGTTACTGAAAAACAAAACAGGTGTTTTTTCTATGTATAGTATCCTTTCGCAAATGTTCATTACACAATCCTTTGCATAGCCTTTCTTTCTTGCTTCAGGAATTGTGAAAACACCTCCGATCATTACTGCATCTTTTGATTGACAGTTAATTGACGCATGTGATAAAATTTTCTCATTTTCATCTTTTAGCACATATCCTCAATATGCACCTTTTTCAAATGATCTTTTTAAGTGTTTAATATCAAGCGCATGTGATGATAGTCCTGCAAATTCAGGAATTAATCTTCTACTTTCAACTATATTTTCCAGATCTGAAATTTTAATCATTGTTGATTTTAAATTGGTTGGTTTCTTAAAATCTTTTTTATTCAAAGTTAAAACATATTGATAAGTAGGGACAATATTATTCCCAATAATTACTGATAATGCATTATTTAATTCGTTATAAAGTTCTTTTTGATAGACAAAGTTCTTGATATTATATTTTTTAACAATATTCTCTAAATCTTCGTATTTACCTCTTAATTTTCTTCCGAAAATTAACAATGTATCATGGAATCTATAAAAAATTAAAACAGGTCTTTCATTTACATAATCAATGTAACTATCAATATTTTCTCCTTCTAGACCAAATGTTTCAATATCTGCAATTAACATCATATTAAGGTATTTATCTTGTGTATAAAGGAATTCTAAAACTCTATCTTTATAGTCATTAGTTAGCTTTAACATTTTTCTCATATTTTAATTATACTCTTTTGTAATAAAAATAACCAGTATATACTGGTTAAATAAATCAATTTCTCTTTGTGATGGTTCTCTCACTAATATAGTTTTTATAGTATGCATTATTGAAAGCAATACCTAAGAACATAAAGTAAACAACTCAGTTTATAAAGAATGCAATTGTAAGGAAGAACCCTACAGGACCACCATATTTGTCATAGTTAATGTGTTGATTAATTGTTTTAAACAATAATACTAATAAAACAATTGGAGTGGTTGATAAAATAGCTCCTTTATAAATGGATTTAATGGTTAACTTAAATGATGGAATAAGTTTGAATAAACCAACTAACATTACAAACACAAAAACAAATGAAATTAATATATAAACAAACGTATTTAATCAAATCGTTCCATTATATTTTTCTGTTATTTTTGTTTCAATGATGATATCGATCGTTGAGAAAAATCAGAATAATATTGATACAAATAAAACTAAGAATAATCCTTTTATTTTATTACCTCAATATGAACCAATTTTATTATGTTTGTAAATGTAGTTATTTGCTGAAATTAACTTTCCATATCCTGTGCTTGATATATATAGTGATGATAAAAATAGGAAAATGTTAGGTAGCAATGCTTGTAAATTGAAAGCAGATGTACCTTGATCTTTCATTTGAATGCTTTGTAAGTAGTTTTGCGACCCAGGGATAAATCTTGACATAATAATTGTTATGAAGTTATCTTGGAAATTACTTCCAACTAGATTGTTATAGCCTGGAATAAAACCGAAAAATATGTTTAACAAGAAAACCACATATATTACAGGGACAAATGATATTAATAAGTAAAATGCAGTAGACAATCAAATAAAGTTATATTCACTACTTGTGAATTTACTATATACATTATCCACGACTTTTAAACGTTTTCTATGATCTGATTCATTTCTAACTCAAATCAATATGCTTGCGAAAAATCTAATCAAGCATTTCTTGATTATAAACTCATAAATCTTTGAGAAAAATGTAAATCTTTCAGGAAAAATTAAGTTTTGATGAAAGGTTTTTTTAGTTTTTTTAGTTACATTTTTAAGTTTTATTAACTTATTATAATCAGTGCTTGTATTAGTTTTTTTGTTTAATAAACTCATTGATTTTTTCTAAAACAATATCATTTGACAACTGTGGATTAACTTGTCCATTAGTTTCTTTCATTAATGCACCAAGTATAAATTTAATAACTCTTTCAGGTCTAGCTTCATATTCATCTAACATTGAAATATTATTTTTAATAATTGCATCTATATAACTTGCAATAATATTTTTATCTGTTATTTGTTTTAATTTGTGCGCATCTAATAAGTCATTTATGTCACCTTTATAACTTGGTAATAGTGTTATAAGTTTTTTAAGCGACTTACTTGAAATAATTTCTTGATTTAATAATTGTAAACTCTGAACTAAATATTCAGGTTTAATATCAAGATCAATAACGTGTTTATTTTGTGCATTTGCTAATGAAACTACTTCTGAGAAGAAAATTTTTGATAAAGCTTCCTTATTATCATAATCAATAGAGTCAAAGTAATTAGCTAATGGTATATCATCAATTAAACTGTTAATGTAAATATCTGCAATATTTGCATCTTTATATCTTTTTACTTTTTGGTTTGGAAGCTCATTTAATTTAACATTATCAATAAATGCTTGAGATAACTTAATGATTGGAATGTTTGGATCTGCAAAATATTTGTAATCAACAGAACCTGTTTTAGTTCTCATAACCACGTTTTTGTTAGTTTGATCATCAAAACGTTTTGTTTGTTGTAATATCTCTTCACCTTTAAGAAGTTTTTCTTTTTGAATTTTAATTTCATTATCAATTGCTTTTTTAATGTTAGAAATCGAGTTCATATTTTTAATTTCAACTTTTGTACCGAATTTATCTACACCATAAGGCTTAAGCGAAATATTGATATCAGCTCTTAAAGTCCCTTGTTCTAGCTTACCTTCGGAAATATCTAAAAATTGCACAATTTTTCTAATCATATCAACATATAATGCAGCTTCTTCACCGCTTCTAATCACTGGATAAGTAACAATTTCAATTAAAGGGATTCCAGCTCTATTGTAATCTAATTTTGTAACTAAATCATCGTGGTGTTGTCTTGCAGTATCCTCTTCAAGGTGAATTCTTTCGATACCGATTTGTTTTAATCCATCTGAAGTTTGAATTTCTACATAACCATTGCTTCCGATTGGTCTAAAAAACTGTGTAATTTGATAACCTTTTGGTAAATCTGGATAAAAGTAGTTTTTTCTATCAAAATGTAATTCATCATCAATTTGCATATTAAGAGCTTTTGCAAGTTTTATTCCATATTCAACTGCTCTTTTATTAACTTGAGGCAATGTTCCTGGGTAAGCTAAGTCAATTTGGTGCGCTTTTGTATTAGGTTCTGCATTAAAGTCAATTCCGGCTGGTGAAAACATTTTTGTTTTAGTTTTTAATTCAACGTGAATTTCAATTCCTATAATAGTTTCAAAATTATTCATTTAAATCTCCTATAAGTTCTTCAAAGTATTCTGCATAACCTAATAATTTTTCATCTGAATATAATTTTGTTTCAAGAGCTAAGTTATATGGCATATTTTCATATTCACCTAATGGAATTGTTATTGATGGGTGACCTGATAAATTTGCACCAGTTAAAATAAAGTCCATAACACCATTTTTTGATTTATCTTCAAATAATGGAGCAATACCTACGTAAGCCGGAAAGATTAAAACATCGCCTTGTGCTTTTAAGTCCTCAAAGTATTTAGTAATAACTCTTCTAGCTTTTTGAGCTTTAATAAAAATTTCTTCTTGATTTTCCGAATATAAAAAGTAACTTCCTAAACTTAATCTCTCTTGAACCATTTTTCCAAATTTTTGACTTCTTGTATTAAACATAACTTCTTCTCAAGAGTTTCCATTAACTCTTGAACCAAAAGCTATTCCATTTAAGTTAGCTAAATTTGAACTAGCTTCAGAGAAAGAAATGATTTTATAAACAATAGAAATTGTGTTTAAAATATCAAAATTTGGTTGAACTAATTTGACTTCTATACCTTGTTCTCTTAATTTTTCGAGTAACTGGTTAAATCTCGCATTCACATAATCTTTTGTCAATGAACTAAAATCAAGAGCAACTACTGATTTTGGTTTTGTTTTAATTGCATTGTTTATTTGAACATGAACTGAAGTCATATCTTTGACATCTTTACCAAAAATAGCTTGTGCAGTAATGATTGCATCATTTACATTATGGGTAAAGTAAGCAACTGTATCTAATGATGAAGCATAAGCAAACATTCCATATCTGCTAATTGCACCATATGATGGTTTAAATCCTACTAAACCATTGAATGAAGCAGGTAATCTAACACTATCTCCAGTATCTGAACCTAAGGCAATGCCTATATTTTTTGTCATTGTTGCAGCTGAACCTGATGAAGAACCACCAACATAACGTTTAGTATCTTTAGGGTTGACTATTAAACCATAAGCACTATGAGTTCCTGTACCTCCTAAAGCTAATTCATCATTATTAACCTTAGCAACCGGAATTGCACCATTTTGTAAAAGTCTTTCAACTACAGTAGCATTGTAATAAGGTTTGAAGTTTTCTAAAATCTTACTTGAGGCTCTAGTCATTTTATCTTCTGTGGCAAAAACATCTTTGATAGTTAAAACAACACCATTGAGTAGATTGTTTGAATTTGAAACTTGCTCTGATTTTTCATATAAGCAGCTAACTGCATTATTATTATCATTTTGAAGTTCATTGTATGCAGCTTCAAAATTACCTTTATTTAAAAATTCTCTACTCATTATTTAACCACCTTTGTAAGTAAAATAAAGTCACTATCTTTTTCTTTTGCATTATCTAAAATGTTTTCTTTCGAAACTGAATAACTCATATCTTCAATGTCCTCACGTAGGAGTTCTAAAATAGGCTGTTCATTAATTCTTTCCATTGGTTTTACATTTAATAAATCAAGTTTGTCAAGAAGTTTAATTCCATCTTGAATATCTTTTCAAATTAACAAAATTTGTTCTTGAACTTCTTTAGTAGGTTCAAACATTAATGATTTAACTATTTGGTTTAATTTTTCAATATCTAATTTTTCCATAATTAACCTTTCTTTCAATTAGGTAAGCAATATAACTCTAAATCATTTAAATATCTTAAATTATTCTTCATATTTTTATATTTAACATAATATGAATGTAACATTAATCTAGTTTCTTTTTTACCACCATACTTTTTGTCACCGTAAATAGGAAAACCTAAATTTGATAAAGTCACACGAATTTGGTGCTTTCTACCTGTTTTAATTTGTGCAATTTTTCGATTTTTTTCTGAATAAAATAAAGTTCTCGCTTGCTTAGCATCTCTTATATTACTTTTTGCAACTTTCATTTTTTTATTTGATTCATCTTTGTAAATTCAATTGTTAACTACAAAAGGTTTATGTTCAGAAAAGTTATCTAACTTAATATCACTGATGAAAATATATTTTTTAATGATGAATTCACTATTATCATTCAATTGTCTAGCGGCCTCATAAGTTTTAGCATAAGTGATGATCCCACTTGTTTCTTTATCCAAACGACCAACGTGGGTTGGTTTAAAACTATCAGTAGGCACATAGTTTAAATATGATAAAACTTGTTCATCTAATGAATCATCTTCATCGTGGACTGAAATTCCAGTCACTTTATTTAAAACTAAAATGTTTTCATCTTCATATAAAACTTTCAAATTAACTGAAGTTGATTTTTTAACTTCATATTCTTGTTGCAAATCAGATTCACTTAAACCATAAATAGTGATAGCATCATTCTCATTTACAATTTGATTTTTTTGAATTTTTCTTAATCCATTTATTTTAATTTCATTTTTCCTAAATAATTTTTCAACAAATCCTTTACTTAAATTAGGGAAATATTTTTGAATAAGTTTTAAGATTGTTCTTCCTGAATCATTTAATGTTGCTTTTATTTCTATCATTTCTACCTGCTTTATTAATGTAATTATATTTTTTTATTTTATTAAATAAAATAAAAAATGTAATATCAATACTTTTAGTTAAAACATATTTTATACCCTCTAATAAAGTATTGAACAACATACAAAATGGATATCAAAATTGCTGAAAATATAGTCTGCAAGACTTAATTTAGCACCTACTGTGACTATCACAGGATTTGCCGTATCATGTTCTTCGATAGAACCAGAAGATAAAATCACAGATGAAGAAAGAACACAATTTACTGCAGTATTCCAAACATCTTATTCTCAATTACCTAAGAATAGTGTTATAGACACATTACTTTCACAAATGGTAAGCAAAATTAGGAAAATCAAATCGATATGTCAGACTTGATTGAATAAGTTAAAATCTTCTCAAGCATTTCTAGAAAAGAAATTGTGGAGTCTTCTAAGAAAATCTATGAAATAAGTTTATCAGCTACTTCAGCTTTAATTCCTTCGTAAAAATATTTTGATATGAAACACTCTTTGTTCGTTTTAGTCGCTTTTATTAGAAAAATAAAAATTACTATCACAAATTTAGTGATAGTAATTTTGTATCTTGAAAATAATTATTCTTCTCTTTGACTTCCGAATAAGTCAAAGTCTTCATTTTCGTCTTCTACGCCTTCTACATAGTTAAATTCAGTCATTTTAGGCAAGTCTCTCATACTTGTTAATTTGAAGTGATCATAGAATTTGTTTGTCACTCCATATAGAACAGGATTACCTGGTGTAGGAGAAATCCCGACTTCTTCAATAACACCTTTCATTAAAAGTGTATTAACAACTTGATCGGATGCAACACCTCTAATTGATGCAATTTGACCTTTTGTAACTGGCTGTTTGTAAGCAATGATACCAGCAACTTCGATAGCAGCATTTGATAATCTTTGTTTTTTAACAACTGAAACCATTTTTGTAACATAATCTTTGAATGTTTCTCTAGTTGCTAATTTGTAAACATCATTAAAGTTGACTACTTTAAGCGCTCTTTCTAAGTCGTTAAACTCTCTTAAGAAATCTTGCATTACTTTTTTAGCTTCAGCTAAAGTAGCTAGTGAGAAAATGTCTTTAACTTGTTCTAAGTTAAGACCGTCATCTCCTTGAATGTATAATAGTGCTTCTAAAATTTTATTTTTCATCGTAAAGTTCTCCTCTAATAATTGAGATTTCTTCAAATTCTTTTTCTTGAATTATTTTTAAATATTGTTCTTTAGCTAAAACTAATACAGCAAGCAATGTAACAACAAAGTGTCCCATACTTGGTTGTGAAAAGACCATTTCGAAAGTTAATTTTTCATGTTTTCTAAGTAACTCTTTAATCATTCCATATTGATCAGATGGTGATAGTTTAAATGTTTCTAATTTTGCTGTTCTAAGTTTTTGAGCATAAACTCTTTCAAACATTTTTCTTAAAACAGCAATTAATTTAACCGGGTTAGAATGACCGTCTAACCTAGTGTCATTGGTATCAACGATAAATTCATCAACATTTGATGGATCTTTGATGAAAATATCTTCTCTATCTAATTCATATGTTTTAAGAGCTTCTTTAATTGATTTAAATTGTTCATATTCAGCTAACTGTCTCAAAATTTGTCTTTTATCTTCTTCAATTTCTGCAGGAATTTCTTGTCCTGGTTCTTGTATTGCCATAGCTGCTTTGATTTTAAGTAATGTAGCAGCCATAACTAAATAATCAGCAGCTAAATCAATATCTTGCTCTTTTAATTGAGAAATAATTTCTAAATATCTGTCTGCTATTTCTACTAAGTTAATTTCATTAATACTGATCTTTTTATCTTTAACTAATGAAAGTAATAAATCTAATGGTCCATCAAAATTAAACTTTTCAACTTTAAAGCTATATTCTGAATCGTAATTTGTGTAATTAGTTTTCATCTTTTTCCTTCAATAATTCTGACTCAATTAAGCCCTTAACTCTTTCTGCTAATTTTGATGTTTCTTGATTCATAAATGTAGATGGTTTTAATGCTGGTAAAAATTTAACAGTAACTTGCTGTCTTTGCTTTTTGTGCACACTATCAGAACCTAAAGAGTTGATTATTACAGTAGGAATAATTGACATATAATCTTTCTGTGCAACTCTAAATGCACCAGCTTTAAACTCACCTAAACCTTCACTTTTCACTCTTGTTCCCTCAGGAAAAATTACACCATATGTTTTTTGAACTTTAACAAATGCACCGAAATCACCCAATGCATTTAAACTGTTTTTAATACTCTTTCTATCGATAAAAACAGTATCTAAAAGTGATAAAGTATCCTTAACTATTTTTTTATTTTGTAGCTCGCTCTTAGCTAAAAAAGTAGGTATCATAGCTTTAGCACCTTGTTCATATGATTGTTGTTCTGTAGCTTTCATTAAGATTAAAGAGTCAAAGTTTGACTTATGGTTAGCTACTAATAACACAGAACCATTTTGTGGCAGGTTTTCATATCCCTCAATTTTTACATCCACATTGTAAAGGTTTAACATTTTTTTAGAAAGTTTGAGTAAGAAAGCATATCTTTCGATTGATTTACTTGTTTCAGGTGATTTTCTATATTTTCTAGCTTTTCATTTAATTAAAAAGTATCTGAATAATCAAACTGGTGAAAATAAAATCATCTTAAAAATTACATTTACATTATATTTTTTCATTTTTCTCCTTAGAAATAGCAACGGAAATAACTAAATTATCAACATATGTGATAGAAATACAGAAGTTTTTAAATTCTCAAATATTGTTTTTTTTAACTAAATCAATATTGCGAAAATCGATGTAGCTATTATCAATTTTGTAAATAGATTCTTTAATAGCTCATGCTCTGGCAAGAAATTTAGCTTTCAAATTTTGATCAGTTATTTGGTTATATTCTGCTAATTCATGCGTTGATAAAACTCTATTTATAAAAGATGTTTTTTTATTAATAAATCTATTGATATTAGTTGCATCCACACCTATTTTGAACATGTTTTATATTATATAAAATTATTTGATAAAAGCAGTATAAAATAGACTTTTTTACCTATGTAATAGGTGTATTAGTATCATCACTTTCTTCTTTAATTAATGCTGATTTCAAGATTTTTGCAAACTGATCATATTTGTTTAAAAAATTAAAGAATACATCATCTTCTTTCGAGTTCTGAAGGTTATATTTAATTTCACTACTAAATTTGTTAGTTTCATTAAATATAATTAATTGTAAAATTTCCGATGTACTAAATTCATCACAAATACAATATGGATTTGAACGAATAAATAAGTTTATTATATATTTTAATATTTTAATTATTGAGATAGCTATTAAATTAGTAAATAGAAATCCATTCATATCTTCAAATGATTTCAGAAACTTTTTATAACTACTTATCAATATATTCATCATTTGACTATTTTCATAGTTATCTACATCATTTTTTAATATATCAATTAAATCTTTCTTTTTAGGTATTTTGAAATTTGTAAAAGCAAAATGTAATCCTAAATTTTTATTATCTCTGCGAATTTTCTCTCATAATTTTGGAGCTTCATAACCATCTTTTACATTGATGATGTTCTTAATTTTTGAATATTTCATTTCTTTTTCATAATATTCATCTGGTTCAATATTATTTAGACTACTTACATCAAAATTGTCATCCCTATTTTCTACGAAATTTATCAATTTGTTGAAATAAATTAAATCCTGTTTATCTATATTGACTTTATCTTTAGAACTTTCTATGTATAAGTAATTTAGACGATTTAATGGTTTCTTAGAAATAATATTTACTTTATTACTATCTTTTCTACTAAAAACTCTAGATCAAACTGTATTTATTCTCTTTTTGTAATGGTCATTTAAATTTTCAGTAAATATATTTTTAGAATACATAATATATTTAGCCACCGACTTATTAAGCTCTTTACTTTTACTTGACAAGTTCTCAATATCAAGAGGTCAATCATAAGGAATAACTGAAATACTTTTATCATCTCTTTTATATAACTGAATAGTATCTAAAATTAGTTTATCCTTATCTGCATAAGGAAGATGTTTGAATAAGAAAACATTAATAGGTATACCTACTCAATTTGTATGTGTTATTATAGTGTAATGTTCATCTGATGTTTTTATCATTTGATTTAAATTATTGAAAATAAATTTCTTATTTTTAAAATGCTTTTCTGTAATATTTGTAATATGTAAGTAAATATATTTATTGAATTTGTGAATTCTGTCTCTTTTTGTGAAGTTATGAACAAATCTGTTTAAATTTTGCAAAATAATTTCTTTATTTTGATTTACTTTCTCAAATAAAATATCATTAATGAACTCATCATTAGTATTTGTAGGATTATATTTTGAAATTTTTTCATTCAGTAAATCAATATTTGATATTTTATTAGAAATGATATCTGTTATGACTTTGTAAAATAATTTATGATCTATATCTTTTGTTTTGAATAGTAATCTCATTTCTTTAAAAAAGAAATCAAATAATTCAAAACCTATAAATTTATATGATAACTTATCATTATCTTTATTTATTAATCCTAATCTTTGCTTCACAAAATATAAAATAAATTTTACATCTTGAAAATAAATGAATTTCTTCAATTCTTTATTTACTTTTTCAATTTTATTCTCAAATTCAGATGATAATTCTTCATTTGTAAACTTCAATACAAGGGTATTTGATGCATTAATCACATTACCTATTTGCCTTCTGCATAAATAAAGCTTGCTTAATTCTTTATCTTTCTTTAACCGAAGATGTCATTGTTGGCGTCTTTTTATGTTTCTTTTAGAAATATTTGTTCTTTTTGTTTTTGTCATATATTAAAATTATAATATTTTTTAATAAAATAAAAAAACACCATTAAAGGTGTCAAATATTCTTTGAAAACTGAATAGTTATT
>NZ_JAYFFC010000003.1:0-117615 GCF_034863245.1 Mycoplasma sp. 2248 | reverse complement strand
AAAAATTGATTCTTTAACCTTAAGTAATTGTTTCTTCTGTGATTTGCTTAAATTCTTTGTTGTAGGATCATTTAATTGTTCATCAATATCTAACTGTTTACCGAAGTTAAGTTTAACTTTAGCTAATTTTTCATCAGTTGGTTCGTCAAGGAACATAATTGTAGGAATGATAATAGGATTTCTACGTTTTTCTTTGTAGAATAATGTGCTTAATCTATCTTGAATTAATTTTTCCAAATCTTTAACAGATCATTCTGGATTATTTTTAATGTAGTATAGAACTGCACCGTGAGCAACTCTCCTTGTTTCTTCAATTAATTGTTTAGAAGTTTTCACAAAGAAGCTTCCTCTTGTTACAATTTGAGGTCTATTAACGATTGCATTTTTGTTTCTATCAATTAAGAAAACAATATTAACAAATCCACTATCTTTAAGTTTTGCTCTTTCTTGAAGCATTTTTTCTGAAATGTTTAAAACTGTGTTTCCATCGATGTAAATAGGGCCAAAGTTAATTGTTTTATTAGTTGGCTTAATAACGTTATTGTACATTTCAAAGACTTGGCCTTTTTTAGGTATTAAAACATTTTTAGGATTAACCCCATTTTTAATAGCTGTTTGTCCGTGAACTAAACACATTCTGTAGTCACCGTGGTATGGAAGGAAATATTTAGGTCTGGTTAATTTAAAGATTTTATCATGCTCTCACTCATAAGCGTGACCTGATGTATGTAAGTAGCCATCAACACCATTTTCTTTAATAATTGCACCTAATTTGTAAAGTCTATTTGTAAGTAATTCAACGACCATTCTGTTTCCAGGGATTGGACTTGATGAGAAAATAACCATATCACCTTTTACTATTTTAATTGTTGCATGCTTACCATAACTCATTCTAGATAATGCAGCAAGTTCTTCACCTTGAGAACCTGTTGTTAAAACAACAAGGTCTGAATCTTTAATGTTAGGCAAGTCTTTTTTATCAACAATCACACCATTCGGAACATTGATGTAACCTAATTTTCTACCAATTTTAATTCCTTGGATCATTGAACGACCGAATGGAATAACTTTTTTACCTAATTTAGCAGCAAGCTCAATAATAACCTTAACTCTTGTTAAGTTAGAAGCAAATGAAGTAATAATAATTTTTCTTTTTGCAGCACGCATATGACGTTCCAAGTCAGTTAAGATATCTGATTCACTAGGTGAATGCTCAGGTCTCATGGCATTAGTTGAATCTGATAAAAGAACTGTAAGTCCCTCTTTACCAATTTCATCTAATCTTGCAAAGTCTGTATAGTTTCCGATTGGTGTATAGTCAAATCTAAAGTCTCCTGTACACATAAGCGAACCATTTGGGGTAGTTAATCTAACACCGAATGCATCTGGAATTGAGTGTTGAGCGGTTCAAAAGTCAGCTCTACATCCATTTGCGAACTTATAAATGTCTGATTTATTGATTTCAATAAAATCAATTTTTCTTGTAATTTTGTGCTCTTCAAATTTAAGTTTTAAATATTGAATTGCAATTCTTGGAGCAAAAATCTTTTTGATTTTTGTTTGTTTAACTAAATAAACAACACCACCAATGTGATCTTCGTGACCGTGTGTAATGAATAAACCTTCAATTATTTTTCCAGGTTGATTTAAGTATGAATAGTCAGGAATAATACCTTTAACACCAGTGTTGTAAGTGTCTGCAAATTTAATCCCTGAGTCAATTAAGAAAATACGGTTCATATGCTCTACAACTAATGTGGATTTACCGATTTCTTCAACACCACCTAAACCAAATATGTAAGTCGGCTGTTTCTCTCTCATATTACCTCCAAAATATGAACAAATAATGTAATTTTTAATCAAATTATTTAAATAAAATAATGTTAAATACATATAAATATGTATTTGGTTTCTATATTATAAACTATTATTAGTTTATATCATGACAATATCGAATTTTATTATAAAAATAAGTGTTTTAAGATAGCAAACTCTAAAAATAAATATAAAATTTAATTAACACTATTAATAAGGAGAAAAATGTATAAATTCGGTAACCTAAATATCCAACTTAAGCATGTGAATTCAATATTAAAACACAGCAAAATTAATGAAATTATTAAAAAAGTTAATAGCATTCACAACAACTTAGTTTTAAATTTTCAAAACACTGACGATGAAGAAACTAATGTGCTTAAGTATATTGATGATAATCTTGAATTTAACTTAGAGTTAATTAAAGCTAAAGTTGAATTTTTAAAATCTACCAAAATAGATACATTAGTTGTAATTGCTGATGGAGAATCATACTTAACTACTAAAGCGATTTATGATTTTATTTTTAATAATTATTTAAATAATAAACCTGATTTTAATATTATCTTTACACAAAACAACATTTCTCCTGAAGTTTTAACAAATCAACTTTCTTCATTAATAGGGCAAAAATTTGCTATCTATTACATTTCAAAGAGTGCGATTTCTATCGAAAGCTCTGTTTCATTTAGAGAATATAGGAAACTGCTTGAAGCTAACTTGAAAAAAAGCGATAGTATTGAAATGCTAAATGCACTTATTACAGTCGCAAGCACTGAAGCAGATAATATACTTAATAAGATGGCTAAAATTCATAATTATTTATTCTTGAAATTACCTACAAACATACCTGAAAGATATGTTTCAATATTTGATCCATCATCATTATTTGTACTTGAATTCTTGAATTTTAATTCAAGAGAATTAATCGAGACATTTGTCTCAATTATTGAAAAGACGTTGAACACACCAATAAAAGAAAATATTGTGTTCCTTACAGCTATTTTTAGATACATTTTTGCAAGATACAATAACAAGACTGTTGAAGTTATTAATGATAATGATTTTATATTAGATTCCTTTGTTGAATACGTTTGTTCATTATATAACTCAAGTGAAAATAAAGAGAAAAAAGGTTATTTAACAATTAAGGACTCTGTTAATAATACAAATAGTTTGGATAGTGATTTTTCAATCACAACAAACATTGTATTTAACAATAAAAAATACAACTTAAATCAAGACAATAAAAAATTCGACCAGCTAGGTCTCCTAGGTACAAAAGGCGAAAATCAACCTAATTTTAATATCAAAAATAATGCATTTGATAATAATGATTTAATTATTGAATTTGATGAAATTTCAATCAATAATTTGGCTCATTTATTTGCTTTCTTCCAATTTGTTGCAATCTTATCTTCATTGTTATTTGGAGTTGACCCATTATCTCAACCAGGAGTAGAAGTTTATAAACACAACATTTATAATGCTTTACTAAAATAATATGACCAGATTAGATAAATGACTTTCATTTAACTTAAACATCAGTAGAACTGATGCTAAAAAGTTAATTTCCTCTAAAAGAATTAAAGTTGATAACAAAGTGGTTAAATCAATTATTAATATAATCAATGAAGACGTTTGTTTAGATGATAAATTAATCGGTCCTAAACAAGAATTTATTTATGTTTTACTAAATAAACCTGGCCACTATGTTTGTGCAAATTACGATAACTTAAATAAAACTGTTTTTGAATTATTAGATGAAAGCATTAACTCATATAAAGATATTCACACAGTGGGCAGATTGGACAAAGACACTACAGGGCTAATATTAATAACAAATGATGGACAATTAACTCACGATTTACTTTCACCTAAAAAGCATGTTGAGAAAACTTACTATGTTGAAGTTGATAACAAAATTGACCAAAACTTAATAACTGAATTTGAAAAAGGTTTTGATATAGGAGATAATGAAATTGTCTTACCTTCAAAACTTCAAATTCTTTCAAATAATTCTGCAAATCTTACAATAAATGAAGGTAAGTACCATCAAGTTAAAAGAATGTTTAAACATTTTGATTTAACAGTGACTAAATTACAAAGAATTTCATTTGCTTTCTTAGATATTAAAAACGAAACACTACAAGAAGGTCAGTTTAGATATTTAACTGAGGATGAAATTTTAAAATTAAAAAATAGAGAATATTAAAAAATGGTGTTATAATATTTAAGCCATCAGAACAGTAACCCACTAACCTGGTCAGGACAGAAATGTAGCAGCCACATGAGGAAGTGCTGTGTCTGGTGGTTTTGTTTAGATATTTTTAAAGAGAGTCTCACGTACAGCCATGAGCTCTCACTTTTTTTATAGTTAATGAGATAAAAAAGAAAAACCTTACAGATTTTGTAAGGTTTTTTAATTATAAATTTGAATTAATTGAAGTTATATTATTCAACTGAAACATCTGCACCAGCTTCAACTAAAGCTGCTCTAATTTGTTCAGCTTCTTCTGGTTTAATGTTTTCTTTAACAACAGCTGGTAATGTGTCAACGATTTTCTTAGCATCCATTAAAGCAACACCTAATAAGTCTTTAACAACTTTAATGATTGCAACTTTTTTACCGTTGTCAGCTTTTAAAACAACTTTAACGCTTGTTTTTTCTTCTGAACCACCTTCAGCAGGAGCTGCAGCAACAGCAACAGCAGCTGTAGGGTCGATTCCGAATTCTTCTTTCATAGCGTCTACAAGTTCCATAACTTCTTTAATTGACATTTCTTTTAATGATTCGATGAATGTTTCTTTTGTTAATTTAGCCATAATATGTTTCCTTTCAAACTAAATATTTTTATTATTCTGTTTTACCTTCACTTACTAATTTAAGTGATAATGAAATTTGTTGTAATGGTGCCATCATTGAACGTGCAAGAATTCCAAGTGCTTCTTCGTATGTTGGAAGAGTAGCAACTTCTTTAACACCTGCAGCGTTGATAACTTTACCTTCAAATGTTCCAGCTTTTACAACTAATAATTTGTGAGTTTTAGCATATTTTGTAAGTAATTTAGCTGCTGACATATCGTCATTGTTTGAGAATGCGAAAATGTTTGGACCAACTAAGTATTCTGCTAAGTCAGCAAATCCTGTTTGTTGTGCTGCTAAGTTGAATAAACGGTTTTTGTAAACTTTGATGTCAACACCAAGTTTTTTAGCTTCTTTTCTGAACTCTTCTAATTCAGAAACTGTTAAACCACGGTATTCAGCAAAAGCAACAGCTTTAGAGTTTTGAATTTTATCAACAATTTCTAAAACAACTTCTTTTTTAGCTGCTTTTAATTTTGATTCTGACATACTTGTGCCTCCCTTCAAAATCTATTACGCAATACAATTTGAACAGGAATGAGATACACTCGGTAACAAATTAAGTATAAGCATTTATACAGTTACTGTCTATATGTATTGCGTTTATATTATATAGCATAACTTAAAAATTAGAATAATACTTTTGATACTTTTATACCTATAGCATAGTAATAAAAGTAGTTTTATGAAATAAAATTAAATTTTTAATTTTCTAATGTTATTAGTAAATTTTGCTAATCAAAAAAATTGTAATTTTCCTATTTTTCATATTTTGTGAAAATTTCAGCTATTTCTTTTTGTTTTTAAATTTTGTCTTTATAATTCATTTACAGCAATCGGAAATTAATCAATTTCTATCGTTGTTTTTATTTCAAATTTAGATTGATAAAACGCATAATTTAATGCACTATTAACAATAAATTTATATAGATTCACAAGGAGACAATATGAGCAAAAATAAACACGTTATTATTTTAATCAATGGAAAAAGACGTAGTGGAAAAGGTTTATTAAGCAATGAACTTTCAAAACAATTAAAACCTCAATTTGAAGATAACACACACATTTTATCTTTTGCACAACCAATTAAACAAATTACTCAGCCAATCTTAGATGAAATTAATTGAAATGGTCAAGACAAAGAAATTGTTAGACCACTTTGAATCGCTATGGGTGAAGTTGGAAGAAACATCGATACAAACATTTGATGTTCAAGAGTTTTTGAAAAAATTAAATCAATTGCTAACGAATCTTCTAAAGCAGGTAAAAGCAGTTTATTCATCATTGACGACTTACGTTTCCCTAATGAGTTAGAATACTTCAAAGGAAACATTAATTCAGTTAGAGAAATGGTTTCACCTGATGATGAAGTTAAAATTGTTTCAATCAGAATTGAAAAATACTTTGACCCTGAAAAATTTGTTAAAGGTGTTGATGACAACTCAACTGAAACAAGTTTTGATAAATTAGTAAACATTAGTTTTGATCATATTGTTCCTCAAAATACATTAATAGATTGAGAATGAAAACCAATCTTTGCTAATGTTGACGTTACAGCTAAAAGTATCATTAGAAACTTTGTTGACAAACCTCAAAATTAATTTATATAGCTTATATACTATCTCGGAAGTTTATTCTGAGATTTTATTTTGCAATTTTAAGATATCAAAAAGCAAAATAAAACACATCCATTTGGATGTGTGAATAGCAATTTAAAATTAAGCTTGTTTTGCAATATCAACTAAAACTGCAAATGTTTTTGGTTCGTTGATAGCTAATTCTGAAAGCATTTTACGGTTAATTGTAACACCTGCTCTTTTTAAACCGTTAATAAATCTTGAGTAGCTCATTCCTTCTGCTCTAACTGCAGCGTTGATACGAGCGATTCATAATTTACGGAAGTTTCTTTTAACTTGTTTACGGTCTCTGAAAGCGTATGTTCAAGATTTTACAACTGCTTGTTTAGCAACTTTGTAACCGATTGATTTGTGTCCAAAATATCCCTTAGCTAATTTTATTCATTTTTTACGTCTTGCTCTTGTAACTGTTCCACCTTTAACTCTTGCCATAATTTAATTCCTTTCTTAAATAATGTTAATTATTATCTTGTTTATGAATTAACTTAACAAGATTAGATTAAAGCTTTAAATCTTTTAAGGTCTGATTTAGACATAAGAGCAGCTTTACGTGAGTGACGTTTTTGTTTTGTAGTTTTGTTTTGTGCTAAGTGTGAACGGTAAGCTTGTTCTCTTAAGATTTTACCTGTTCCTGTAACTTTAATACGTTTTTTTAACGCACTTTTAGTTTTCATTTTTGGCATTTTATTCTCCTTCTTTAGCATCTTGATCTTTTGATTCAAGATTCTTTTCTTTTTGGTATCTAAGTACTTTTTGTTTATTTGGTTGGAGATTCATGTCAAGGAAACGATTATTGATTAATTTAGGTTCTGATGTGATTTCAGCAATATCTTCTAATGTAGCGAAGAATTTTTCTAAAGTCTTGATTCCTAAATCTTTCATCAATAATTCACGTCCTCTTAATTTTAATGAAACTTTGATACGGTCACCTTTTAAAAGAAATTCTCTAGCTTTTCTACTTTTTGTAAGTAAATCATTTTCTCCAATCATTGCAGTTAATCTAACTTCACGATTTTGGATAATTGTTTGTTTTTCTTTTAGTTCTTTATTTTTCTTTTTACGGTCATATTTAAATTTACCGTAATCAAGAATACGACAGATTGGTTTAGGTTCAACGCTTATTAAAACTAAGTCCATTCTCTGGCTTTTTGCCAATTCAATTGCTTCAGATGTGTACATTACACCTATTTTTTCTTGATCTGCTCCAATTACAAAGACTTGTTTGAATGGAATATCAGAATTTACGTAATGTTCTGAAGGTGTTTTCTTTCCTTTTGCTTGAATAATATACTCCTTAAATAAATGTTAAGTAAAAAAGTGGTTACCCACTTCCTTGTTCTACTAAAAAAGGTATCAGAATTTTTGATACGTTTAATTGTAGCTAAACCCAAGACTATGGTCATCAGGTGAGAAGTGTCTTCTACTTTTCTGCAATTTAAACTTTTATATTGCTTTTTAATTTTATCAAAAAAATATTTTTTGATTAACCTTACATATAACTATGTTATATGTTAGTTTTTAACTAATATACCTATGTTTAAGGTAAAAAAGTTTTAGAAATTTCATTTATTCAAGTAATTACAAATAAATTTATTTTATTTGACTGTCTAAATCCAACTTTTATATGCATTTTTATGAACTAAAAATATTGCTTATTTGTTAAAAAATAACTTACATAAAATGTTATATTTTTTATAATTAAACTATGAATAAAGAACATAAAACATCATTTAGTTGGGAGCTAAAAAAAGAAGTCATAAACAACTTATCTAAACCACACGAAATTAAGAGGTTTTTAAGTGGTTTACTTTTTTGTGCTGCAGAAGTTGAAAAAGATTTTTATGTTCTCAAAATTAAAAATGAATATCTTTATTCAAAATTACTTAGAAAACTTGAAAAAATTAATATTAAACCAATCATTAATCTAAAATGAAAAACTAAAATCTTAATTAAGATTCCTGACCTTGAAATGATTGAGGAAATTGATTTTAAAGATTCACTCACAAGTTTTTTTGCTGGTGTATTCTTTGGGAGTGGTAGCATCTCAGGAAAATCATCAACTTCATACCACTTAGAAATTTCTTCACATAATCCTGGACACTTAGTAAAAATTCAAGAAAAACTAAATCAATATGACTTTAATTTCAACTTCTTGAATAGAAATAATAAATACATAATTTACCTTAAAAATAAGGAAAAAGTTATTGACTTTCTAGCAGCTATTGATGCTAAAAAGTCTTGGTATAAGCTTCAAAACATAATTATTGCTCGTGACTTTGAAAATGTTGTTAACCGTATTAATAATATTGATATGAGTAATATTAATAAGATTGCAAAGAGTACAATTAAACATATTGAAAACATTAACTACATGTTTGAAAATGGATTAGATATTTATTTCACAGACAATCAACTTGTTTTATTTAGATTAAAAGTTGAAAATAAATGATTGTCGCTTCCTGAATTGTCAAATTTACTTAACGCTGAACATAATATGTATGTTTCAAAAAGTGGAATAAATCACTGATTTAGAAAACTTAATGAAATTGTTACAGAACACAAAAATACTAAAAAATAGAATTTTTGCATCTCTATAACTTGAGATGTTTTTTTAATCAAAAAAGCAAACATTTTAGTCTGCTTCAATTTCTGTTGTTATTGTAAGTTTAAGTCAAATAACTTAACTAATTTGCTTTCTGAATTTTGATCTCCAAATGAAAATTCAAGTTTGTTTTTATTTTGATTTAGGAAGATAAAGAAGTTTTTGTAATCTCCACTATATACAAATTCTTTTTTAAGTTCTGCTGTCTTAATGTTGTATGAATAAATGTAGTTAGCATTATCATCTTTAGCCATAAAGAACATTTTATCCCCGTGCATAGCAGCCTTTGGTAAAACTTTTAAACTTAATCTGTTGACTAATGAACTAAATCCATCAACTGTGTGAATTGAGTTTTCAATATTTTCATTTGGAATTGTTTTGTTTGTTTCTACATATTGCAATTTAGGTTGATTATCTTTTGTTGAAACAAAATATAACTTATGATCATTATAGTTTAACGATGAAATTTTTTCTCCATCTGAATACTTATCTTTAAGTTTGTAAGCTCATTTATTAAATAATGAATTATGCATTTCTTGAGAAATAAAGTTAATCGCTTCATTTGAACCGTCATTTGGGCCTAAATCAAATAATGTGAAATCTGTTGTGACTGCATTTTGATGATTGAAAAAGTTTTTCATTTCAAAATCTAAATCAATTTCACCTGATTTTCCTAGAGGGAAGTATTTTTCAGCTTTACCTGTATCTGCATGTGTTGGATCAGTTGAGAATCATTTACCATCTTCATTTTGGATATTTAATCAAGTATGGTAGTCACCTTGTATCACTTTGTATGAAATATTTAAGTTCGATAAAAGTAGCGCCATTTGATCAACATAATGTCTACATACACCTTTATGTTCAATGTAGGCAAAGTCAAGTGAATTCATTGTTTCTGTACCTGATTCAGTTTTATAAATTAAGTTTTCTAAAACGTATTTACCTAGAACATATACTTTTTCATAAGTATTCATTGAGTTATCGACTAAACTAAGTGCATTTTCAATGTATTTATCAACAACTTGATTCATATCATTTCTTCTAAAGTCATTTGCATTTATTAAAATTCCATAAACTTTATTCTGTGGTGTAACTTCAAATGAAATTGATGATGTTGAAACTAATGAAATTTGTTTGAAATTTCTAAAACCTGATTTTAAGAAATCTTTAACAACTTCATAATATGTATCGGCAGGAATTAAATATCCATTTTTATCATAATTGATTCTTCCATTTAATGGTTTGTAGTTTTCTTCATTTGAATGATCTTCATTTTTATCTGAAACAACTCTTTGAACGATTTCTTTGAAATGTTCTCTAACTTCATCAATTGTCATTTCAGATTTTAAAGAATAAGTAGGAGGATTTATCGCAGCTAATTGCTTATTAAAACCTTTAACAAATGTTGAAAACATTTTGTTAATTTTTGCATATTCTTCTTTAGCAGACTCTACATTATTTCCTACCACAGTATCTCACCCATCAATTACTGTATTAATTTTGCTAAAAATCACATCGGCAAAATTTTTGTAAGATCCATATTGCTCATCAGTTCCTTCAGGTCTAGCCATATGAAATACAAATGATTCAGCACGTCCTTTATAAACATTTGCATAATTGTTCAAGTAATTGTTAAAATCAACTCTTGTTTGCTCAATTTGTGATTTATATGATTCAACACTATTTAATTTTTCTGGAGCATCCGGTTCTGGTGTTACTGGATTTGGTTCTGGATCTAGTGCAGGAGCAGGATTTACAGGTTTTGGTTGTATTGGCGTAGGTTTTTCTGACTCAGCAGGCGTCGGCTCTTCAGTATTTTTATTACCACAAGAAATTGCTGAAATCAACAAACTTGTTGCAGGTGCTAAAAATAATAATTTAAATAAACTTGATTTTTTCATAAGTCTCCATCTGTAAGTAAAAACAAATAATTACTTTACTTACTCTTTATATAATTAAATGATATAACATTTATTATATTTTTACCTAATTAATTAATTTATTCTAAAAACTTAATAGATTAATAAAAATAAAGAAATTTAAATCCATGGATTTATATTGAATTGATTGTTTTCCTTACAGTCTCAAAATCTAAACGTTTTTTTAAAATGACCAGTCTTGGAAACACCTTTAAATGCAGAACATAAATAATTACATTTATTAATTCTTAAATCTTCAATTTTCTTATTAAATTCATCCTCAATTTAATTATAGACCGTTGGTTATTGCGAAGATTTATTTCTTACCCCCACGTCGCATAGGTTTAAACAACTATTCGTCACTGTCATAGGTTTAAAAGTATTAAAAATAATAAAAAACATGAATGATATAAACTCTAATTTTCAATATCGAAAATATCTATTGACCATTATTTATTTTTCAATTTGAACTTCATTTGAAAAAGTCACAAAAAAACTACCTTGTTAATTAGAAGGTAGCTTTTCATTTTGCATAAATTATTTTTTATCCATTTTGTCATTAAGTTTAACTAATTCTTTTAAGATTAATTCTTCTGTTGTAGGTTTAGCTGGAGCTTCAACAACTGCCGGTTTTTTAGCATCTTTGTGAGCTGCAATAGCGTTAGCAATTAAGAAGTATCCTAATAAAATTGCAAATACAACAAATGAAACAATAATAAATGTTAATAATGCAGCTAAGAATTTTCCGTAAAGAACACCATTTGATTCCATTTTTGCTAATTCGTCAAATCCTAATACTTTAGAAATTGGGTTCATAATAATATCGTTTGCTAATGAAGCGACTAAAGCACTGAATACTGCTCCTAAAATGAAAGCAATGGCTAATAATAAAATGTTTCCACGTTTTAAATTGTTTTTAGCGTCAACTAATGATTTTTTGAAAATTGAAGGTTTTTTAGACATTTCAATTCCTTTCCAAATTAAGTTTTTTATATATTTTTGTCGTTTTGTATTTTAATAAATTAACGACGCTATTATACCCTTTTTTAACTTAATGCAAGCAATAAAAAAATAATGCTAATTTACTTTAGCATTATTGTACTTTTTAATTATCTTGTGAAATAACTTCAACAGCAACGATTGAATCGTTGTCTTTTAAGTTAATAATTTTTACACCTTTAGCATTTCTTCCTGTTTCAGAAATTTGGTTAATTTGAGTTCTTATTGTTGAACCTGATGATGTAATTACTAAAAGCTCATCTTTTGTATTAACAAATCTAGCAAATACTAAGTTTCCAGCTTTGTTACTATCAATACCAGCAACTCCTTTAGAACCTCTTCTTGTTAATCTAAATTGTTCTTTGTCTGTAAGTTTTCCAAATCCTTTTTCACCAAGTGTAAGGATTAATGAACCTTCGCTATCTGATGAAGCTGATACAACTTCTTGATTATCATCAAGTTTAATTCCCTTAACTCCTAATGAATTTCTTGAAAGCGGTCTAATGTCATCAGATTTGAACATACATACATTTCTGTAGTTGTTTGCTATTAATACAACTTCTTCATTTCCGATCACAAATGCTCTAACTAATTGGTCACCTTCTTTTAATTTAAATGCAATAAGTCCATTTTTTCTAATGTTTGCAAATAATTTAAGGTCAGATTTTTTAAACATACCTTGTTTAGTTACAGTTACTAAATATTGATCATCTGAGAATTTATCAACATTAAGAATTGAGATAATTTTTTCTCCATTTTCGACATCTAGTCCTGAAAGGATGTTTACAAAAGGAACTCCTTTTGATTGTTTTGAACCTTCTGGAATTTGGTGTCCTCTTAATGCATAAACTTTACCAATGTTTGAGAATAATAATAAGTTTGTATGCGTTGATGCGTGAATAATCATAGCAATATCATCATCTTCGTAAGTTTTCATACTTACTGAACCGACTCCACCTCTACGTTGTGTGTTGTATTCATCTAAGTCAATTCTCTTTACGTAACCTTTTGAACTTGATGTAATAACAATTTCTCTTTCATGGATTAAATCTTCATCTGAAATAACACCGACGGCTGATTCATCAATAACAGTTCTACGTTTGTCATTGAATTTTTCTTTGATTTCTTCAAGTTCTAAAACAATTTGGTTAATTAATTTTTCTTCTGAAGATAAAATGTCTTTGTAATGAGCGATTTCAACATTTAATTCACTAATTTCAAGATCCATTTTTTCAATGTTTAATCCTGTTAATCTGCTTAAACGCATTTCAAGGATAGCTTTTGTTTGTCTTTCAGTTAAATCAAATCTGCTTGATAATTTTTCTTGAGCTTCAGCATCTGTTTTAGATTGTTTAATTATTTTAACTACTTCATCAATGTTTGATACAGCAATTTTTAATCCAGCTAAAATATGAGCACGTTCTTCTGCTTTATTTAAATCAAATTTAAGTCTTCTTGAAACAACATCTTTTTGGTGTTCGATAAACACTTCAAGAGCTTGTTTTAAGTTTAATGTTTTAGGTTCTCCATTAACAATAGCAACTAAGTTAAAGTTGAATGATGTTTGGATATTTGATTTTTGGAATAACTTGTTTAAAAGAATGTGTGGATTTACACCTTTTTTAACATCGATAACTAAACGAATACCTTCTCTGTTTGATTCATCTCTTAAGTCTGTAATTCCTTCAACAACTTTTGCTTTGTGTAATTCAGCAATCTTTTCAATGATTGTAGTTTTTTTAATTGCATAAGGAATTTCTCTAATAATAATTTTTGATTTTCCATTAGGCTGCTCAATAACTTCACATTTTGAACGAACAGGAATACTTCCTCTTCCAGTTTCATATGCTTCTAAAATTCCTTTTGTTCCAAGGATAATTGCACCAGTTGGGAAGTCAGGACCTTTAATGCGTTGCATTAATTCTCTAACTGTAATTTCAGGATTTTTAGCAAGAGCAATAGCTGCATCAATTGATTCACCTAAGTTGTGTGGTGGAATTTCAGTTGCCATACCAACAGCAATCCCTGATGAACCTGAAACAAGTAAGTTAGGAAATCTTGAAGGTAATACTGTAGGTTCCTTTTCACTTCCATCATAGTTATCTACAAAATCAACTGTATCTTTTTTAATTCCTTCTAACATTTCAGAAGCAATTTTAGACATTCTTGCTTCTGTATAACGCATAGCAGCAGCAGAGTCACCATCGATTGATCCGAAGTTACCATGTCCATCTACAAGTGGATAACGCATTGAGAAATCTTGAGCCATACGAACCATAGCTTCATAAACTGATAAATCACCATGTGGGTGATATTTCCCTAAAACATCCCCTACAATACGAGCTGATTTACGATGTTGTGAACCAGGTGTAATTCCTAATTCTGACATATCGTAAAGAATTCTACGGTGAACTGGTTTAAGTCCATCACGTGCATCTGGAAGAGCACGTGAAACAATAACACTCATAGAGTACTCAAGGAATGATTGCTTCATTTCGTTATCAATAACAATTGGAATTAATCCTTCTGTTGGTGACTCAATGATTTGAGATTGAACTTGATATTCATCATTGTTTTGAGGTAATTCTTCCTCTTCTTCAATTTGCTCAACTACTGGTTGCTTTTTCTTGAAGATCATTTTGTTATTTTCTTCATATTCAAATTCTGTATCGTCTGAAGCTTTTAATGTAACATCAATTTCTTCAATTAATTTCTTGTCTTTGTCTTTATTGTCTATCATACAAACTCCTAACAGGATATATTTAAATGTAATTTAAATATATTATATATTTTTTACAAATTTATATAACATACATTATTTTTACCTTTTACAATAGTGTGCAAGCTTTAAAAGTAAAAAAACAAAGACTATTTTTTAGCCTTTGGTTTGTTTAATCACGCTTTTAAAGTTTTAACTTCTTTGATTGTAAGTGGTCTATATTTTCCTACAGGAATGTTTTCAACTGTAATTCCACCATATTCAACTCTTTTAAGATTGATAACTTCTTTATCAACTAATTTGAATAGTTCCTTAACGTGATGGTAAGTCCCTTGTGTTAAAACAACAAAGTAACTTTTTGATTCAATGTGAATAACTTGTTGGTTGGAAAATTTTTTGTTAATAATTACAGGTTTGTTTAATTTAGCTAATTCTTTTTTATCAAGCGGTTCATTTAATCTTGCTCTATAAACTCTTACAACTTCATATGATGGGTGCATTAATTTATTAGCTAAATCTCCATCATTTGTAAGAATAAGAACTCCGGTTGTATCAAAATCTAATCTACCTACAGGAAAAATTTTGTAAGGTGTATCAATTAAATCAGTAACTTTTGCTCTATTGAAATTATCTTTAAGCGTACATACAGTTTTTGGTGGTTTATTTAGAACAAAATAAACTTTTTGTTCTTCACCATTAATTGGTAATCCATCAACTAAAATTTCATCATTAAATGAAGCTTTATCACCTAATTTAGCTATATAACCATTAACAGAAATTCTTCCATCTAAAATCATTTGTTCAGCTTCTCTTCTTGAAGCAACTCCTGCTTTAGAGAGAATCTTTTGTAATCTTTCTTGCATTTGCATTAGTTACCTTCTTTCAAATCTATATCTAAAGGTGATTTACCACTTCTGTATTTGTTATATAAAGCAAGTTGCTTATCTGAAAAGACAACTCCTTTGTTAATGTTGTAATCATAAGCATCTTGAACCGCTTGTGAAAATCCTGCTTTTAAATCTTTTAAAGCTAGAGCTCTTACTTTTTGGATACCAGGATACTTTCTTCCTTGACAAATTTTGTCAGCTAAATAAACCACAATATCAAGCGGCGTCATATTTTCTCTCATAGATGTGTGATATTTAACTGCATTTAAAATATCTTCATTTTTAATTCTCAAAGCGTGTTTAAGAATTAAATAACCTGTGTATTGGTGCAGCATATGGTTTTCAAAACTATCTAATAATTCAGGTTCATTTTCTTTAATTATCTGAATTGAAACTTCTGGATCAATTTCTTTTGCGATGTCGTGAACTAACCCTGCAAAATAAGCGTCTCTAGCAGATAGCCCATGTGCTTTTGCAAGTGCAACTGCAAATTCAGCACAAGACATAGAGTGCTTTGCTCTAAGTGCTGTAAGTGTATTGAAAATAATTTGCTCTATATATAATCTGTGTTCTGCAATGTAATCTGCAACAACTTCTGGAACGAAGTTTAATTCACCTTTTTTATATAAAGTAGATGATTCAGGTCTAATTGGGTTGTTTAAAATTAAAACATTATATTTTTTTGCATAAATTTTGTTGAAATTGTTACTTCTTTTGAAAACAACAATTTTTGCAAGCTTACAAATTTCATCAATATTTTTTCATTTATTAAGTGACATTAAGTTGTCTGAACCAATGAGCAAGAATAATTGGTCATTTTTGTATTTGTTTTTAAAGTATTTAAGTGTGTCAATTGTATAACTAACTCCACCACGTTTAACTTCAAAATCAGATACTTCGATTTTATCTTCTCCATCTGTTGCTAATTGAATCATTTTAATCCTGTGTTTACCTGAAGCATTTTTTTTAGTTGTCTTAAATGGTGATGAATATGCAGGAACAAAAATTAATTTATCTAAATTAAGTTCATTAATTGCATATTTAGCAATTTCTAAATGACCCTTATGAACTGGATCAAATGAACCACCAAAAATCCCTATTTTCATAATACCTACTTTCTGTATAAGCTACCTTGTAAGGTGAATTTACTTTTTTCTTTGTTTACATTTTTAGTTACACCGATGTTTGCAAAGTTAATATTTAAGTTTTCATACTTTTTAATTTCAGTCGCTTCCTGGAATAATGGAACTGGTATGTAAATATCAAAAACATCTCTAAGACCTGATATTCTTACACCTATACCAATGTATTCTTTATCTCTGAAGTGTTTATCAAATAAATCAAAAGCAACTCTATGTAAATCTTCATATGTGTTGATATATTTGGAAATTTTATGTTGCTTTGTAAATCATTTTTTCTCTTTGGTTCTGATTAAAACAGAAACTACATTTCCAACTAAATTGTGTTTAATAGCTCTTCCTGAAACTTTTTTAATTAGATCATCAAAGTATTTGATTTTAATTTCTTCATCCATATAGTAATCTTCAAAAGTAATTTCGTTCCCTAACCCTTGAAGTTGTTTTTCGTGATGTTGAATATTTTCATAATAATAAGGTTGTAAATTTTTAATTATTGTTTCAGCATACTTACCAAATAATGTTTGCATTAGCAACATATTTGTAGATACTTTATAAAGGTCACCAATTGTTTTTAGCCCCATTGATTCAAGTTTTGGAGCAGACCTTCAACCAATTCCGTGAAATTCACCAATTGGTAAGTGAAAGAATTGATCTTTGAAATTAGCTTCATTAGTAAATCCAATTCCAAATGGTTTTGAAATGTTAGTAGTCATCTTCGCTAAAAATTTGTTGTGAGATATACCGATTGTGATCGGAATATCAAAGACTCTTAAGATTTCTTGTTGGATTTGTCTAGCTAAAAACTTTGGTGAAACTTTTGTTTTATAAACTAAATTAGTTACATCTAAAAAACATTCATCAATTGAGGATATATGAATATTTTCAGTGTATTTTCTACCTAAAAAACCAAAAATGGAGTTAGATGTACTAATGCATAAATCCATATCAACATCAACGAACACTGTTTCAGGAACTAGTTTTCTAATTTCTTCTTTTTTCATTCCAACACGAACTAATTTTGTATTTTTTAATTCGTAACTAATAGATACAGCTATTGCATGTGATTTACTTTTGCATATTGCAATTGGTTTTCCCTTGAGTAGTGGATATTTTAATCTTGCTACTGATGCAAAGTAACTATCAAAGTCAATATGGAAAATAATTGGTTTTTTAGTTGTTGTTCTCATCTTGGTAAGCTTTTGTGATTAAAAGAGCACAATTAACTCTATTTAAGTGTGATTTAACATTATAGAAAACTCAAAGGTTTTCTAATTTTGTAATTTGTTCATCGCTTAATTGTTCTTGATTAACAAACTTTTCAAAAAGCGAAATAAGATTTGAGATTTCTTCTTTAGTTTTGTTTTTAATTAAACTTAAGAACATATCAGTTGAAGCAACAAAAATTGCACATCCAATTCCGTTAAAGTTTGCTTCTTTAATTTTGTCATTTTCTCATTGAATGTCTAATTGAACTTTGTCAGAACAAGTATTACTGTAATGGGTTTGAAATTTATCATCTAAATCTTTTTTGTTAACTGGGTTTTTGTAATGCTCCATAATCATTTCACGAGCTTCATTTTGATTAAAACGCATAAAAGTCACCTCCATTTTTTAACTCTTCAATAAGTTTGTCAATATCTTCATATGAATTGTAAATTCCAAGTGAAATTCTTAAAAATGAATAATTATCTTGAATGTTTCTCAAATAAGGGGCGCAGAAAATTCCTGCTATTGTGTAAATTCCTTTTGAACCTAAATAAGTAGCAACATCTTGAGGATTAATTCCCTTTACATTAATAAGCGCAATGTTGTCACCTGGTTTTGAGAAAACTTCAATATTGTCTAATGTAGCTAATTGATTGTGTAAGTAAGTTGATAAATCCTTAAGAATTTCTTGAGTTTTTTCATATCCAATTGAGTTGAAAAAATCAAGTGATTTATCAAACATAAAGAAACCACCTAAATCAGGTGTTCCTGGTTCAAATCTTGAAATTGTCTTTTTAATAGTTCAATTATTATCTTTACCGATCGCATCAACTGAACCACCACCAAATTTAACTGGTCTAAATTGTGAAAGTAATGTATCTTTAATTGCTAAGACACCCATTCCTGTTGGTCCATAAAATTTATTTGTACTGAATGCTATTGCATCAAAATCATTTAAGGAAGTTTTTTTATGACTAATAGCTTGTGCTGCATCAGCTAAAATTACAATATTTTTTTCTTTTGCTATCTTGCAAATTGCATTAATATCTAACGAAATATTAAAGTTGTTAGTTTCATTAGAAAATGAAATGAGTTTAGTTTTCTCATTAATGTCACTTAAAATGTCATTTGACACAACAACTTTTGAATTTGTTTTTTTAGCAATTTCTAATCAAGGAATAATGTTTGAAGAGTGATTGTATGAGCTTAATAAAATTTCATCACCATCTTTTAGAATTTGTCCCATCATTTGAGCAAACATATTAATTGATTCAGTTGTTCCTGATGTGAATATAACTTCTGTTTCTTTTGCATTGATTAAATCAGCGACTTTTGAACGAACTCTTGAAATTGTTTGATTAACTTCACTACCGATTGGTGTATCTGCTGTACGTGATGAAATTGATTTATTAGAATAAAAATCAACTAAAGCATCGACTGCAGTTTGAGGTTTCAAAACTAAGGCGGCTGAATCAAAATAAACAATAGACTTTAAGATTGGAAATTGTTCTCTAATTTCTTTATTTTTCATTAAAGCACCTTCTTTAGAATAGAACGTAAAACAGTGTTGTAATTTGGCAATTTTTGAAACTCATCTAAAAAGTCATAATAGTATGTTCTTTTAACTTTATTAACTAAAAGATCAAACTCGTGTTTAGTTTCTTTTTTTGATAATGACTTATTGTTAACTAATTTGATTTGGTTATTTTCTAAGTACTCAATATCAAAAGTCAAATTATCAATGTTGTAATATTTAGCAATCAGTTGATAGAACATAAAATGATAAAAGTTGCTAATCATTTGCTTTTGAGCATCAGTTGCATTTTCTTCAAATTCAATGTGACTTAAAAACTTATCAATAAGTTCATTAAGTGTATTTGAAGAAATACTCATTTCTTTTTTATCGTAAGCTGAATTATCTACTTGCTTTTTGATTAACTTGTAGTTAGCAAACTGCTCAATTGTAAAATAAAATTGTTTGATAATCTTTTTTAGATGTGAGTTGTATGCAATTACAAATTTAAGATTGTTAATTTTGATTGATGACATTATTTTGCTTTATCCATTAACTGAATTAATTTGTAATAGTTTTCTAAAATACCATTAACAAACTTGTAGTAGCTTTCTTCTTGTGTCACGTTTGATTGATCTAATGCTGGTGGGAAGAACATTTTTGTAATTTCAACTGACTCATTAAAAACAATTTTAGCTTGATTATTAAACAACTCAAAAGCACCGTTTAAAATGATTGCTCTAACAACTGGAGAGAGTCTTTCTCAACTTCAGTCACTGTTTAAAAGCGATGATAAAGTCTTTCTTAAAAACTTGTAGTTAGATGCAATTAAACTTAATCTTTTTGTTTCTTCAATATCAATAAAATCAAATTCAGTAACTGCAGCAGGAACATCGATTGCTTCATTTAAAAGTTCGTATTTGTAAAGAACTTGAATAACATTTAATCTGATTTCTCTTCTTGATTTTTTATTACTCATAAAACACTCCTTAAATATTTTTTTAATTATATTAAAAAAATGTTTTTGTGTATTTTGCTTTTAGTTCTATGGTATAGAAAGTTTAAAAAATATCTAACTTTTAGTTAGATATATTTAACAGTTTTTCTTGCTTCAATCTTGTTTTTGATTAATTCAAGAAGTGAGAATAAAGTAGATAAAATAAGTACATAAATCGGAATTGAAATTAAGGTTCTGAATATGATTGGTATCATAATTATTAGATAATTATTTCCAACTGTGTAATTACGTTTTAAGAATAAGTTTGCATAATTAATGAAGACGTAAGGTCCATAAATTCATCTACATACAATCATAACAATTAGAACGATTCCGATAATCATAAATAAGTTTATGAAATAACTTGCAATTCTCTTATTTTGATCTTGTTTTGTGTATACATAAAGCATTATGAACAACAGAACAAAAGTTAGAACAAATGAAATTGCAATTATTATGTATAAAGTAGCATCTGTAAGAGCACCAACTCCAAAAATTTTACTGATCTTAAGACCCTCAATTAAGTTAGTTTTTTTATTTTTAACAAAGAATTTTGGATTATCTGAATTCGATACTAAAATAATTGTGAGGAAGGTAGAAAATAGTGAAATAAGTATCGTTACAAAAGTTGCAATAACTGCTTTTATTGACTTTGTTTTATACATAAAAATGAATAGTTTTGTAATCAATACAACTGCAATCGGCACTATTGCATACATTCAGTATCAAGATCAAATTCCACCATTAAATAATAGTGCAAAAAAGTCTGACGCAACTCCTAAAAGTGCTGCTTTATAAGTTGTGAAAAAGATTGCATAGATAATATAAAACACATATTCAAAATTTAATCCAACTTTTGAAAGTGCTGTAAATTTAACAAGTGTCTGAACTATTAAAAATAGTCCCATTGTTATTCCGGCAATTGACATTTCATAAACATCGAATTTAAATTCAACATTTTTGAATCTTGAAAACTTGTTTTCAGATTCTAAATTGATTAAATAAATTAATTCATCAACTTTTTCAATCGAATTTCTTTCCTTATCTGAAAGGTATAAGGTGTTTATAAAGAAAATTTTGTAAAAAACATCAACAGGTGGTATTACTGCTGTTATATAAAGCAAATTAATAAGATGCTTTTTATTACTTAATACAAAATGCATTCTCGGGTTAAGGGTGTAATAACCATTTTTAACTTTTTTAGCTATCTCACTAGCATCGTAGAGTGATTTAAGAGAATAAATAACTCAAATTATTGGAACAAAAATTAGATATGTATATCATTGATTATTCTCCACTACATTTGATTTTCCACAAATTGCTAAAACAACAAATGTAATAATTATTAAAAAAGTTATTATTTGAGAAATTGATTTGATTATCACCTTTTTATTTAGGAAACTTATAAATAAATCATTGATATATCAAGGATTACCTTTATACTCCAATGTTTTCACAAATTTTTGGGTTAATAGTTCTTTGTCTTCATGTATTTTTGTCTTCATGTATTTTTGTCTTCATGCATTTTTGCCTTCATGTATTTTTGTCTTCATGTATTTTTATATTATAAGTAATAAGCAAATTTTAGTAAGTAAAAAAGATAAAAAAACAACTCCCAAAAGGGAGCTGTCTTTCATAACAAAAAAACAAATGAGGTCAGCGATTTCTCGCTGATATGGAGCGAGTGAAGGGAATCGAACCCTCACAGTCAGCTTGGAAGGCTGAAGTTCTACCATTAAACTACACTCGCATTCGTTATTGGTGTAAATATTATAACACACAATTAATTTTTTATAACGAAATTTTTTAATTTTTTATTTTCTCGCACAAAGCAAAGCAACATCTGGCGCGCCCGACAAGACTCGAACTCGTAACCTTTAGGGCCGTAACCTAACGCTCTGTCCAATTGAGCTACGGGCGCATTTATGGAGGCACCAACGGGATTCGAACCCGTAATCAAAGTTTTGCAGACTCATGCCTTGGCCGTTTGGCTATGGTGCCTTGTGCTAACTTATTATAGTATATTTTTTATACTATGAAAATTTTTTTATTAAATTTTTAAACAATTTAATGCACTATTTATAAATCTGATAAAAACATATATTTTTTAAGAATAAATATAGAAATAAATTGGCTTTATTAAGTTTTTTTACTTACAAAAGCAAATAAAAACACCATAGTTTGCACTATAGTGTCCTTATATCTATATAAATTATTCTTCAACTACTTCAGCAACATCTTCATCTGAGTTATTTTGTGATGCTTGTTGTGTATTTTGAGCATTTTGTTGAGCTGATGCATTAGCAAAGTTTCTGACAACTTCTTCAACTTGGTCTAATTTTGTTTTAAGAGCAGGAATGTCTTTTTTGTTAATTAATTCTTGTAATTCACTAATTAATTTTTCAGATTCTGCTTTAGCTTTTTCATCTAATTTGTCACCTTGTTCTGCGTTAGCTTTCTTAATTTGGTCAATTAATGATTCAGCTCTAACGATTGTTTCAGCTTCTTCTTTACGTTTTTTGTCAGCTTCTTTGTTTAATTCAGCTTCTTTAATCATTCTTTCAATTTCTGCTTCTGATAATTTTGAAGAGTTTTGAATTGTGATTGATTGTTCTTTATTTGTTTTAACATCTTTAGCTTTAACTGTTGTAATACCGTTAACGTCAATTGAGAAGCTAACTTCGATTTGAGGAATTCCTCTAGGAGCTGGTTCAATACCTGAAAGGTTGAATTGTCCTAATAATTTGTTGTCTGAAGCCATTTCTCTTTCACCTTGAACAACTGTAATCGTAACTTCTGTTTGGTTATCTGCAGCTGTTGAGAAGATTTGAGATTTTGTAACTGGGATTGTTGTATTTCTTGGGATAAGTGGTGTAGCAATACCTCCAAGTGTTTCAATACCTAATGTTAATGGAGTAACATCAAGTAATAAAATGTCATCAATGTCTCCTGCTAAAACAGCACCTTGAATAGCAGCACCGATTGAAACAACTTCATCTGGGTTGATTGAACGGTTAGGTTCTTTACCTAATGTTCTTTTTACCATTTCTTGAACAGCTGGCATTCTTGTTGATCCACCAACTAATAATACTTCGTGTAAGTCGTTAGCTGTAATTCCAGCTTCTTTTAAAGCATCTTCAATAGGTTTTCTTGTTCTATCTAATAAGTTAGCTGTCATAGCTTCGAATTCGCTACGTTTTAATTCTAATTCAACGTTTAATGGTCCGTTTGGTGTGATTGCTAAGAATGGCAAGTTAATAGCAGCTGTTGATTGGTTTGATAAGTCAATCTTTGCTTTTTCAGCTGTTTCTTTTAATCTTGACATAGCCATTTTGTCGCTTCTTACATCAAAATCGTATTTTGATTTAATTTGTGAAATCATTCATTCAACAATAGCATGATCTCAGTCATCTCCACCTAAGTGGTTGTCTCCTGAAGTTGATAAAACTTCAAATGTTCCGTTTTCTAATTCAAGAACAGAAACATCAAATGTTCCTCCTCCTAAGTCATAAACAAGAACTTTCATTGATTTATCAGTTTTTTCTAAACCGAATGCAAGTGCAGCTGCAGTAGGTTCATTGATAATTCTAAGAACATCTAATCCAGCAATTTTACCTGCGATTTTTGTAGCTTCACGTTGAGCATTGTCAAAGTAAGCTGGAACTGTAATAACAGCTTTAGTTACTTTTTTACCTAATTTAGCTTCTGCATAATCTTTCATATATTGTAAGATCATTGCTGAAATTTCTTCAGGTTTGTAGTCTTTTCCATTTAGTTTAACTGTTTTATCTGTTCCCATTAATCTTTTAATAGAAACAACTGTGTTTGGGTTTGTTTCAACTTGTCTTTTAGCAGCATCCCCAACAATAATTTCATCTCCTTTAAATGCAACTACTGATGGAGTTGTTCTTTTCCCATTAGGGTTTTCTAAAACAACAGGTTGTTTATTTTCAATAACAGTAACAACAGAGTTTGTTGTACCTAAGTCAATTCCTAATACTATTTCTTTAGCCATATTTAATCTCCTTTTGCAATAAAATGTTTTTTCATCCTCTTTTTAATTGAATATATTATAACAGAAATTTAGCAAAACAATAATTTATTTGCTAAATTTTTTTATTTTATTTTTGAGATAACAACTGATGCAGTTTTAACTACTCTATCACCAATTTTTAAACCATATCTAACTACTCTTATAATAGAATTGTCAGCTTTATTATTATCGTGTTCGATTTGAACAACTTCTTGAGTGTGAGCATCAAATTCAGAACCTACAATTGGGTCAATTAATTGAGCACCATTTTCGTTAAATAGATTTTCAAATTGTTTTGCAACAATTGAAAATCCAAAGCAGTAGTTTTTAACAACTTCATTATCTGAATTTAAACCAGCATTCATAGCACCCATATAATTGTTATATGGTTCCATAAATTCTTCTAAAAACTTAGATAATGCATATTTTTTGTTTTCTAAAACTTCTTGTTTTTTTGCTTCATTAGTTTTTGTAACTAATTCTTCATATTTTTGCTTGAAGTTTGCATCTAATTCTTGAAGTTTTAATTTGTATGTATATTGATCTAATTGAATTTTGTTTTCTAATTCTTTAACTTTTGCATTTAAAGAATCAACTTGTGAAGATAATTGAATTTTTTCTGCATTAAGTTTTTCAATTTCTGCAGCCAATAATTCTTTCTCTTTATCATTAGCTTTTGATTCTTCTTTTTTAATGTGTGAAATCTGAAGTTTTATGTCTTTTAAATTAACATAAGCTTTTTTACCACGGAAGTCTTTAAAAATGTAATCACTTGGAAACACTAATTTGATAGTTAATTTTTTATTAAATTTTTGACCAATTAAATATTTGTCAAAATCAGGTAAGTATTCATTTTTACCAACTGTGATTGTTTTTTTACCTTTAAATTCAATAATTTCTTTTGAATCTAAGAAAAGCTCAAATTCAGCAGTAATTTTATTACCCTCAAAAATCTTTCCTTTTGTTAAATAATTATTCATTTTTCTCCTCTTTTGCTCCTAATTTTTACAGCAAGATTATTTTTTCTTATTGCTTAAAATTCTTTCCAACATTGCAAGCGCAATCTTCATATCATCATATTTTGAAGTAGTAGCACCTACTATAGCAATTTCAGTGATTTGATTATGATTGCTAATTTTCTTGGACATATATGTTCCTGAATTATCAATTTGAATTCTTATGTTTTCCTCGTCTTCAATTTGAGATTCAATACTTTCTCAAATTGAGTGATTTTCAATCAACTCAATCATTTTTGAAAGGTCTTCTCTTTGAATATTTTGACTCAAGATAATGTTATTTTTTCCATAAACATTATTTTTATTTCTTGTTCTAGTCTTGAAGTTGCCAAAAACATTTCTAACAAATGAGTTGATAAGCTCTTGATATTTTTGAACTGCTTCTTTTAAAATAGGTTCTAAAATTGCAACAGTTTCAGGAATTTCACAAAGTGGTTTATCAACTAATCTTTCTTTGAAAATTCTTACTGCTGTTTTAACATCAGTCATTTTAAATTCGTTATTTTCAATATTTAAAATTCTTGAAAATACATCACCATTTGATGTAACTAATACAATTGTTGCTTTTGTAGGTGACAACACAACTAAATCAATACTTTTAAGAAGTGTTTGATCATCGATATTATTAGTTGTAATCATTGTATAACCCGACATATCAGCAATAATTTGAGCTGCTTTTTCAACTGTATTATCAATATCAACTTTTTTGTTTGCTAATATAGCTTCAATTTTGTTTTCAAATTCAGATGTATGCGGTTTAGCAAGATATTTAGCATAATAATTAAGACCTAATAAAGTAGGAATTCTTCCACTTGTTCCTGACTCTTTTATAAGGTAACCTAACTCTTCAAGCTCACCTAAAATGTATCTCATTTTAGCACTTGAAAAATCTAATTCAGGATGTACCTTACTATATTTTTCAACTAGATATGCGCTACTTACAGCGTTCCCTGTTTCAATGTAAGCTTGAACTGTAGATCTTAAAACTGGTTCGTGTTTTGGTTTTAATCTTGTGTAATCTGAAGTTTCTTTTTTTGTTTCCATAGAAAATATTTTAGCATAAGTTAGCAAAAAACAAAGCTAATTGCTAAAATTATTTACAAGATGAGTTCTTCTTTAATTTAATAAAGAAGTCATTTGCTAAATTAACAATTAACTTTGTTTTTTAATTACATAATAGATAGCATTATCACTAAAATCTAATGCATTTTTTGTTTCTTTTCCTAAACTATCTCTATGTGCATATTTATAAATTTGTTTAATTCCGGCTTCATTTAAAAGCGACATAATTTCATCAAAATCATAATAAGATAAAACACCTTTTTGCCCTTCTTGATAGTAGACAAAGTCACCTTTATCTCAGTTAGAAATATTTTTAAACTTAATTTCTTTTTCTTGCTGCTTAATTAATTTTTCTCTATTAATATCACCAGTAGCTTCGTGAGCGCTAAAAACTATGTATCCATTTGGTTTTAGTGCAGTATAAGCATTTTTTAATGCATTAATTTTATTAATTCTATAAGGAATGCACATTAGTGAATTGAATGTGAAGATCATAAAATCATATTGCTTTTGATATTTATAATTTGATAAATCAACTTCATAAAAATTCACATTTATGTTTGTTTTCTTTGAATGATTTTGAGTTAAATATTCTTTAGCTTTTTTAATTGAATTTTTACTAATATCATAGCCGTCAAGGTTTAAAAATCCTAAATCAAGTGCTCCAAATATAAAACGTCCAGTACCTGTTCCTAAATCTGCAATGTTTGCAGTTTTAGAAATATTTAGGTTTTTTAGTCAATATTTTTCAGCATTTAAAATGCCAACATTTTCAATAGCTTCAAAATAATGTTTCAGTGAACTATCAGTATCATAAACTGAAGTTAACTCATTAACAGACATAGTAATAGTTTGTGAATTTTTCATAAAGCAATTATATTAAAAGTTAGATTATCACACTCAATTTTTAGACTAATTCATAAGCTGCATAAAGATAAAAAGCTAATATTTAATTTATGAAATTAAATAAATACACTTTTTTAAAAAAAGTATAATATATAAGCAATTTATAAATAGCTTTATAAATTATCAAAAGTTTAGTTTAGATATAGAAAGGAAGCAAAATTATGAAAAAAGTTGCTATTAACGGATTTGGAAGAATCGGAAGATTATTCTTACGTAGATTATTACAAACAAACTCAAAAGATATGCAAGTTGTTGCTGTTAACGACTTAACAGATCCAGCTACATTAGCTCACTTATTAAAATACGATACAGCATACCACACATTACCAGTTGATGTTGAAGTTAAAGAAGGTGCTATTGTTGTTAATGGAAATGAAATTAAAGTTTTATCAGAAAGAGACCCTGAAAACTTACCTTGAGCAGAATTAGGAATTGACCTTGTTGTTGAATCAACAGGATTCTTCACAAAACGTGAAGGTGCAGAAAAACACTTAAAAGCAGGTGCTAAAAAAGTTGTTGTTTCAGCTCCATCAGATAAAGATGTTAAAACAATCGTTTACAATGTAAACCACAACATCTTAACAAGCGAAGACAAATTAATCTCAGCTGCTTCATGTACAACAAACTGTTTAGCTCCAGTTGTTAAAGTTTTAGTTGACAACTTCGGAATTAAAAGTGGTTTCATGACAACAGTTCACGCTTACACAGCTGACCAAAGATTACAAGATGCTCCTCACAAAGACTTAAGAAGAGCACGTGCAGCAGCACAAAACATTGTTCCTACATCTACAGGAGCAGCAAAAGCTATCGGATTAGTAGTTCCAGAAGCTACAGGTGTTTTAAGTGGTTCAGCTCTTAGAGTTCCTACAATTACAGGTTCAGTAGTTGACTTAACAGTTGTTTTAGACAAACAACCAACAGTTGAAGAATTAAACGCAGCTGTTAAAGCAGCAGCAAGTGAAACATTATTATATACAGAAGCTCCATTAGTATCTTCAGATATCATTGGTGCTACATATGGTTCAATCTTTGATGCTCAATTAACAGACGTTTTAGAAACAGAAAATGGAAGACTTTACAAAGTTATTTCATGATATGACAACGAAATGTCATACGTTTCACAATTAGTTAGAACAGTAGAACACTTCGCTAAATTATAATAATCAATGACACAGCTAAAATAGCTGTGTTTTTTGTTACTCATCTCAAAAACTTAATATAATTAATAATATATTAATCATATTAAGGAAAAAATATGCCTTTTATATTAATCGCAATTTCTATAATTCAAGTTATCTTAGGTTGATTTGTTATTTTCGAAAAATCTGGTCTTTTATTCTACAAATCACTTCTAAAATTAACTAATGCAAAAATTGAACAACTTAAAACTTGAAATAAACAAAACAAAGTGGTAAACATAAAATACCTTGAAGGTAAAGATTATCTATTGAAAACTATTCAAAACAAGGTTATTATTCCTGCAATAGTGCTATTTTTCATTCACGTAGCTTTATATGTTGTTTTATTTTTAGAACTATTTTTACTACCTGGCAATGATCGTTTCAATGAAATATATAAAATATTATTCCCGATAGCTGTTATACCAATTAGTTATTTACAATTCTTTTCATTGTTTATTATTCCTTACTTTTTTGTGTTCAAGAAAAGGTTAAATGACGAATTCAAAAAAGCTAAGAAAGTTAGATTTAGTCCTAATGCAGAAATGTTTGAAGGGGTTGAATTAACTGAACCACAAATGTCTGACATAAACTTATTCAAATTTAATGACAAAAACCCTAGATTAATTATTTGAAAACCTATTGTGTTCTACGGTAAAGCTGAATCATTTAGTTCAATTTTTCCTATTAATATAGCTTCAAGAAAAATGAAAAACAGAGCTGACATCGAAAAATTAGCATACTTCTTATTAAACTTCGATTCAATTGGAGATTGGCTCAAATCAGAAGATAAGCAAGTTTATGTTAAAGTATATAGAGCATTATTTGAAACTCAAAATTTCTTATAAATTAAACTATAAAACTACTTTTAAAGCTTACTCATTAGCTTAAAAGTAGTTTTCTTATTATCAAGTTAACTGAAAATACTTTTTATTTTCTTTAAGTTCATAAGTTGTAAAAAATAATATAATATTAAAATATTATATTATTAGGAGGGTTAAATGATATATGACAAGTTTGTCAACGTAGGTAAATATGATTATGGCAATAGTAGCTTAAGTAAAGCAATGAATTTAATTAATTCATATGATTTTAATAATTTACCATATGGCGCAACTAATATTGATGAAAATATTAGAATAGTGAAACTTAATTACACACCATTTTATAACCATTTATTTGGTGAAATTCATAATAACACTATTGATATTCATATTAATTTACTTGATACAAAAGAAGTTGTTTATTATGATTTAAATCCAAATAATGTAAACAATGAAATTTTGAATGAAAATAAAGATAATGATGTTAAATTCGTTCAAATTAATTCATACGATAATAAATTAATGTTAAACAAAAATGAGTTTGTTCTTTTCTTTAAGAATGAAACACATATGTTTGATTTATTAGACAAAAATAGTCCAAAAGACAAGATAATAATTAAAATTAAGACAAATAATTAATTAGGAGAAATTTATGTACTCAATTAAAAAAATATTATTAAGACCTGAGTTTTTTGACGGTTGAACTGATGTAACTATTAAAGGGTGAGTTTCATCAAACAGAGGAAACAAAAAAATTCGTTTCATTGAAGTAAACGATGGTTCAACTATTTCAAACTTGCAAGTTGTCTTCAAAGGCGAAGCTTTTGATTTTGACTTATTAGACCAAACTAAACCTGGTTCAGCAATCATTATTAAAGGTTCATTGCATGCAACACCAAATGCGCCTCAACCAATTGAATTAGTAGCTACAGAAGTTACAGTAAAAAAAGTTGATGAAGATTATCCAATTCAAAACCAAGAAATCAACCTTGAAACATTAAGAGAAATTCCACATTTAAGACACAGAACAAACTTAATTAAAGCAATTATGCTTGTTAGATCAACATTAGCTCACGAAATTCACAAGTACTTCATTTCAAAAGAATTCTTCTTAATGGCTTCTCCAATTATTACAAGTAACGATGGAGAGGGAGCTGGAGAAACTTTTATAGTTTCAGATAATGAATCAAAAGATCCATTCTTTGGAAAATCTAAGAAAGCTACATTAGGTGTTACCGGACAATTACACGGTGAAAGTTACGCAGTTGGAATGAACAAAATTTATACTTTTGCACCTACATTTAGAGCAGAAAACTCAAACACAAAAAGACACTTAGCAGAATTCTGAATGATTGAACCTGAAGTTGCATTCTACAACTTATTTGATGTTATTCATTTAGCAGACGATATGCTTAAAGTTGTTGTAAGAAACACATTAGCTAAAAACAAAACTGAAATTGAATATTTAGATAAAGTAACAAACAATGGTTTAATCAAAAGATTAGAGCACTTTGTTGAAACACCTTTAAAAATCATTGATTATAAAGAAGCAATCGAAGAACTTAAAAAAGTTGCAGATACATTTGAAAACAAGGATATTTACTTCGGTTTAGATTTAGCTTCAGAACATGAAAAATACTTAACAGATAAGCTTTATAAAGCACCTGTTGCAGTAATTAACTTCCCTAAAGATTTCAAAGCATTCTATATGAAACAAAACGAAGATAGTAAAACAGTTGCTGCATTTGACTTATTAGTGCCTGGTGTAGGAGAAATGATTGGTGGTTCTGAACGTGAATCTGATTATGATAAATTAGTTACACGTGTAAAAGAATTAGACATTGACCAAGAAGACTTACAATGATACTTAGACTTACGTAGATTTGGGCATATGTTAACTTCAGGATTTGGAATTGGATTTGAAAGATTAGTTATGTATGTCACTGGTACAGAAAACATTAGAGAAACAATTCCATACCCAAGATCAAACGGAAGCATCAAAATGTAATTTAAACACTCTTTATGAGTGTTTTTATTTTTAAAAAGACGTGTAAATAATATAATAATTAAATAAAGGAGTTTAATGAAATTAATATTTAACGATTTGCCAATTTGAGCTCACTTACTCATCTTAGCCGTATTTTTTGCAATTTTAATTGTAATACTAATTTTTGCGCATTCTTTCATTCAAAAAACTGTAAGATTAACAAATTCATATAAACAAATACAAATTCGAAAATGAAGTGAAGAAAATAAAGTTGTGAATAAAAAGTATTTAGATGGAGCTAAAAAGATTTTTAAATATATCACTATACCATTTATTATGCTTTCTGCTTGAATTTTTATTTCGCTTGTCCTTTCTATTATGGATATAGTATATGCAGCTAGAGAATTAAGTTTTAGCGTTTCACTTGATACATCTGTTTTATATACATTAATAATAGCATCCAGCTGCATAATAATCACATCAATGTTCATTTTTCATATTGTTATGTATTCTATACAATATGCAAAATTTGTTAAATTACTTAAACAAATCAAAAATAGCAAAATACAATGAAAAGAAAATGCAAAACTATTCACTAAAGCATATGACAATAATGGAAGCTCGACTGACTTTGAACTTAAAAATATTGGTGCAAATAGCGACTTTAATAAATTTATGAATAATGGTGTTATAGGATTAACTGTTAAAGGTGTAAGAGAGTTGTTTGCTCCTAAATTATGAAAATGAAACAAAGAAACTTACAGCGATATTACATACTTTGTATTCAATTTTGAAGATATCGAAGAATTTTTAGTTAATGAAAATGATTCATATGTTAGAGTTTGAAAAGAATTAAATCAAAAGTAAATAAAAATCAACTAGATAGAAAATTCTAGTTGATTTTTTTAATTAATAAAACTTTTTAATTAATTGGTAAAGTGATTCTACAACATTTGTATCATCGACATGCATTGAATCAACATTTACATATTGAGTGTCAAATAATGCATAGTATAGAACCTTACCCTCTTTAAATCATTTAGGTAATATTGCGTTTTTATATAATTTTGTGAAATTTGGAAGTCTATATGAGAGTGTTGTTGCTCTGTTTTTGATTATTAATTTGTCTAATTTCATTTTTTTAGGAAATTCTTTAGTTGAAATTTTTGAATAGAAATAATCTGCAAGATCTTTATGTTCTTCTGTTATATCAATAATTTCTCAAGCTCTCATTGTTTTATGTCATACACGAGCTACTACAATGAAGTTTTTAAATAATAAATATGAGAAGTATCCGTTCATTAAGATTAAAGCAATGATAATAAGTAAGTTTGTTATTCTAGTAATACCTTTGTCAGTATTTGTTCCTAAAAAATCTTTTAAAAAATATACTGATGCAAGACAAATTGCAAATACATTAAAAATAAATTGCAGCGAAATCAAAATAATTAACATAATGTAATGAAAGTTTCAATATTTGTTCATCCTTTCATCAATTTTGTAAGAATTAAAGAATTTTTCATTATTTTGAAAATGTACTGCATTCATTTTTGCATGATTAATGAAGTTTCCATAAGTAATAGCAATAGATGCAAACAGCAATAGTCCTGTACTACTAAATGCAACTGCTAATCAAAAAAATACACTTGACATAAGACTCCTTTTAGTTTATTGATATTTATTTTAATAATTTTACATTATTAAAATTAAAATAAAAATAACTAGATTAATCTAGCTATTTTTCAGATTTATATAATCATTATATTAATGGAATTTCAGCTTTGAATGAATCTCCAATTTTGTTGTTTTTAAAACTTGTAGGATCAAAGATATTTGCATCATAGATAATTACAACTTGCTCTTTTTGAGAGTCGTATTTAGCTCATTTACTATCTTGAGGGTATACTGCCTCTTCTCTGTCTTGAGCAATCATTTTTCAATTTGAACCATCTTTATTTAATTCATCTAATATAGCTTGAACTTTATCTGCCCTGTCATAGTTAATTTCAGTTAAACCAACTATGTCAAATCCTAATGCTTTAATAATTTTTGAGATTGATATATATTTGAAATCTCTAGTACTTAGGAATGTTGCATAATCATCAGATGTTCCATAGTTTAACACATTTCAGTGAGCTATACGAAGTGCGTTAGCATCTTTTCTATGTAAATCTATAGAATGGTTTGAATGTGGTAAAGTAACATTATTTTTAACTTTAACATCAGTTCACACAGGAGCATGATCTGATAATCTAGCTCTAATTGGTTCTTTAGGTTTATTACTTGTGTAGTAATTTAAGTTCATATCTTCAGTTGCAAGCACATTATTTCTAAATGAACTTCAAATATCAAATTTAAATGCTAATTCAGGTGCATTAACTTGTGTCAATGTTTCTAAATGTTGTTTATTTTTGTTCTTAAAGAACATTTTATCATATGGTTGTGAATATACACCATTTGTTCTACCTAATGATGTGTAGTGAGTCTTATCGTCAGCTTCGCCTAAATTAGTAATTGTAAATTTATAGCTTTCTGGATAAAGATTTTGAATACTGAAGAAATCAGCACTAATGTTTGTATCACCACCAAAAATAACAAAACTATTATCTTGTGAAATTGATTCAAAATGTCTTGCTACATTTGGTAATCCTAAAAATTCAGAAACTTCTTGAGCACCTGCCGATTTTGGTTTACCATTTGCTGTTTTAATATTGAAGTAGTCAGAATTTATTGATTGTTCATCTTTAGCATTTTTAGCAACACCTGGAGAGTCTAAGTGAGCGAAAATTGTTGTGAAGTATGTATTGTCATTTTTGAGTTTAAATTGTGCTCCAAAAGGCGGTCTAACATATACTGTTCTTTTTTCGCTATTAATAATGTATCCTTCAGGTTCTTCTGGATTAACAGGCTCTGGTTGAGGGTTAGGATTTTCGTTTCCTGGATTAGGATTGTTTGGTTGTGGGTTTGTTGGTTCTGCAGGAGGATTTTGAGTACCTGGGTTATTTGTTGGAGTAGTTGGTTGTTCTGGAGTTGTAGTTGTTTCTTCTCCAAATAAGAAGACTTGTTCTCCACCTTTATTGTGTAGTTTATCTCAGAAACGAAGAGTAACCTTTTTATCCTTTTTGTTAAATCTACATCTAATTTTCTTTGTTCTTAATCTTTTATTGTTAGCATCCGTTTCATTTCTGTATAAGTCATGTTTTCTTCTATCGAATCTGAAGACAAATTCTTTAACAGTTCCTTTTTTAACAAAAACATTACCATCATCATCTAATGTTAAATCAAATTCAACTTCTTTTGTGTTGTTTTGATCTAATGATTCTACATAGTTTGTTAATGTTTCTTTTGTATTATCTAATGAAACTGAAACACTGAGAGGTTGAACTGATAATGATGGTGTGGGTTGTTCTGGATTAGATGGGTTTTGTCCATCAACTGGAGTTGCTGGTTTATCTGATTCTGTTGACTTGCATGAAACAGCAATAGTCGCGACTGTTGGTATTGAAATAAGTGAAGTTAAAAGTAATTTAAATTTAGTTTGCATATTGTGCCCCCTTAACTTAATTTAATGTGAACTTTACATATTTTTAATTGTAATAAATTTACGAAATTTGTTAAGGTTAAATTCAAATTTAATTAATTTTTTTCACATTTTGTGAAAATTAAAAAAGCAAAACCTTTTTAAGATTTTGCCTTTGTTTTTCAACTTTTTTGAATTCTTATTTAATATTTGCATATGGAAGATACTCAGCTGATACTGTGTATCCTGTTGGTAATGAAGTTTGAATTTGACTATTAATGTATTCAACTGATAAGTTTGAAATATCTTTTCTTGAACCAATACTGTTAACTAATTTCTTAGTTGCATTTTCTCCTTCACCTTCATTTACATATTCATTGCTTGTGTAATAGAATTCTGTGTAAAGTTTAAATACATCTAAGAAGTATCATTCACCTGTTTTTCTATTTTGGAATTCTAATCAGTAACTATTTTCAAGTTCTGGTGAATTTCCACGAATTACTTGGATGTTTGTGATACCTAATGTAAATCCTATTTTTGCAAATAATTCTGCAAATGATTGAACGTTTGTACCAACTTTAGCTTTTCCTTGTAATAACTTTTTGAATGATTGTTCATAACCTTCTTGTAAAGTTACATCTATTGTTGCTTCTAAGTTTGTTGCTCTTCTAGGTAACTTGTATTGATGAGTCATAATTGCATCAATTTCTTTATCAATAGCTTTAGTTTCATCATTTTCAACACCATTATTTGCCTTTAATAAAGCAATTTTTTGAAGTTCAATTTCTTTTAATCTTGCAATATCTGTCATCATTTGGTCATAAATTGGTTGACAGTGATCAAGATACGCTTGGAATACTTCTCTATCTTTGGCTTTAGTTGTTGATGCTTCTAATTTCATTCTAGCATTTTGGTATTGTCCTTGTAATGATGTGAAGTACCCATATGCTGTAAGAGGTTCTGTACCAAATCAAGCTAAATATTTGTGTGTTTGGAAGAATTTAAGTGGGTCAGCACTAAATTCAGATGCCTCTTCAGGTGTAAGAGCTGTTTGATTGAACTCTGTAATATTATGAGATGTTATCTTATTAATGTTATCAATTGAAATTTGTTTAAAGATTTTGAAATCATCTGATGGTTCATTTGTATCTGGGTTTAATCCATCAATGAAGTATAAAGGTGAAAATCCTCCTCCAACTCCCATTAATGATTGAGTCATAATGTTTCCATCTTTATCTCTTTTAATTGTGAATGATTGTGATTTTTGTATTAATAAGTTAACAATATTAGAAACCATATCACGTTCTTTAGAAATTGTTGAATCATAATCAAAGTTTAATAATGAACCTTGAATTGTTTTAAAGAATGATTGGAAAAGTGATGAAGAAATACCTGAATTAGTTTTGTTAACTACTGAGAAATTGATTGTGTAACTTCTATCAGCTGCATTTTGTTTAAGAATTCTGCTATTTGAATCTCTTGTTTCATCTTCAATAATAGCATCCATAAATGGAGAATTTTTAAAGTAAATTTTAAGAGCTTCTTTAACATCTTCTAATGAAATGAATTTAGCAGGATCTTCGTTGAAGAAAACAACTTTCATTAATGAATCAATTTTTGAAATGATTGCAATTTGTTTTTCTGAGTAACCTGCTTCTTCTAACTGTTTAGCAGTTAATTTTTGAATTGCAACTTTTTCGAAATCTTCAACTTTTTCAGTAGGGTGTTTTGTATTTGTATCTTTTGAAGCGTAATAGTCATTAAGTAATGTTGCAACGCTACCAACTAATGTACGTGCCTTATCTTTTGCATCATTATTTGCATCTTTTAATGTTTCTGAAAATACTTTTTCATCTACTGAAATTGATTTGTGGTTTTCGCTAATTGTATATAACTTATCAGCAACAATTTTTACATCATCGTTTTTAATATCGAATGAATTTTTGAATAAGAAATCTCAGTATGTGAATGTATAAGTCATAACATTACTGTTATCAAGTTCTTTAAATAATTGAATTAAAGCAGGTTTTTGTTCTCATTCTTTAAATTTAGCTATAACATCAGCATCTTTACTTCTCTCTTGTGTTCTTTTTACAAATGAGTTATTGACATCATAGTTTTTAGCAAATTTTACAGTAACATCATCTTCATATAAACATGAGACTGCTGTAAGTGGCATTGTTACAACTGCAGCTGTTCCTAGTAAAAATGGGAAAGCTTTTTTAGAGAATAATTTTTTCATAAATAACTATCCTAGCATTTCAGAATATCTTCAAGATTTAATTCCAGCATATGTTATGACTGAACCCATCAAGAATAATAAGCATGAAAATGCTAAACCTCCTATTGAATAAGCTTTTGTGTATTGATATGATTGTAAAATTTTAGCATCTAAGGTAGTTTTGTTAATATCAAGTAATGATTGAACATTATTAATTAAAATTGATAAACCAATAATTGCACCTAATGCAACCACTGTCAATATTGCTCAAATAACAACTTTTGTTCTAACGTTTTTCATATACTATCCTTTAATTGTTGAACCTTGTCTACTGATTGATGCCATAATACGTTTTCTAAAGATTAAGAAGAATAAGAACACAGGAATAATTGAAAGAAGTGATGCAGCTAATTTAACGTTTTGCATTGTGTTTGCTCCTGATTCTGGATCACTTGGATCGAATCCGGCTTTGAATAATCACACTGACATAACTTGTAAGTCTTGACCACCAATTGTAGAAATAAGAGCTGGTCATAAGTATGAGTTTCATGAAGCAAGAGATGTAAGAATAACGATTGTTAATGTTGTTGGCATAACCATTGGGAATGCAACTTTGAATAAGTATTTCATTCCTCCAGCACCATCAACAAGTGAAACTTCTTTAATTCTTCCAGGGATTGCTTCGAAAGCATTTTTATACATAACTGTATTGAAAATACTTGCTGTGAATGGGAACGCAACTGCTAATAAGAATGTAATGTAAGTTTTGTAAAGTTTTGTTTTAAGAACAATTAAATATTGTCCTGATAATAAGGCAACTTCTGGTAACACAAGTAAAGCAAGGGCAATAAATCACACAAGTCCTTTTCCACGTCAGTTTCTTAGTGAGAATGCATATCCCATTAAGAATGTAACAAAGACCTTAAGTACAACTGAAATAATAACGTTGAACATTGTGAATACAAAGGCCTTACCATAACCTGTTGAGAATGCTCTCTTATAAGTGTTAGCTACAACTTCAGATCATGAAGCAATAACAAGGTGCCCTTCTATGTATGTTTTTCCTTCTGCAAATGAAGGTAAGAATTTAAATTGTTGTTTTAATGATTGAGATTCACCATCGTTCATTAATGAAATTGAGATCATGTAGAAGAATGGGAATAGGATAATAACTCCAAATAATGCAAGTAAGAATAATTTTAATGCTGATGAGGTAAGAACTTTTGAAAATGAAGTCTCTTTAACTTGACTAGCTGACTTCTCTTGATTTTTGCGCAATTTCTTTTGCATCATGCGCTTGTGTATTCATAACTTTAACTCAAACATTTCTTTCTCCTAAGTTATTTAATGTTAACTGCATCAAGAAGAATCCTCCACGGATCATTGATGAGAATATTACCCCGATCACGAATAGCGAGATACTTGCTGCTCCGGCTAAACGTCTGTCCCCTGTAGATGTAGCGTAGTACACGAACATCATAAGAGATGAACCCCCGTTGTTTAAAGCGTTATTTGGTTTGTTTTCAAATAATGCTAATGGGAATACTTTAAGACCACCAATAATTCCTAATGTAATTAAGAAGTTAATTGTACTTTTAATTGATGGTAATGTAATTGCGAAAAATTGTTTAACTTCACCTGTTCCATCAATTGATGCTGAACGGTATAAGTTTTTATCAACACCCAACATAGCTGTTGTGAAGATTAAGATATTGAAAGCAAGACCACTTCAAATACCATTAATAATCATAGCTACAAGAGCGTTGAATGTGTAAGGATCACCTGTTGTTAATCATGGAATATTTTTTCCGATTAATTGGTTAACAAGTCCATATGTACTGAATAATTGAATGAATGCTAAAGAAACAGCAACAGCATTTGTAACATAAGGCATGAAGAATACTGTTTGTCAAAATCCTCTAGCTCACTTTCTGTAAAGCTTAGCAATAACTGATGATACTACTAAGGCAATCATCATAACAAATGGAAGAACAAATAAACCATAGATAAATGAGTTTCTAACCCCAACAGCAAAGTATTGGTTTGTGAAAACACTTGCATAGTTTTGTCCTGTTAATGATCCTGTTTCTGTTGTTAATGATTCATAAATATTAATGAATAAAGGTGTAATTGTGAATAATGATAACAATATAACACCTGGTAATAAGAATAACATCGGAATTCAAAACGGTGTTTTCTTATCTAAAATCGTGTGTGATAAAGTAGATTTTCTTTTTGCTTGTTTTTTTATAGATCAATTAAACAAGAAAGGAAAATTTTCTTGTATAAAACTATGAAACTTATTTCTTGATATCATATTCTATTCTCTCTTCAGATAAAGCATCGAAAATGTGTAATTTCTTCAATGGTACATCGAAGTAAATTTCATCATTTTTAGCAAATGAGTAGTTGTTGTCTAATAAGAAGTTAATTCTTCCTACTCCTTCAACTAAAACAACTAATTTACTTTCTTTTCCGAAGTTTTCTACCACTACTACTTTACCTTTGAACATAGAACCTTGTTCTTTTGATTTAATAATGAAATCTTCTGAACGAACACCAATGTTTAATGTGATGTTGTCTTTATTGTCGTGAAGTTTGATTTCTGGAAGTTTTACGTCAGCCATTGTAACTACACCATCTTTAACTTCTGATTTGAATAATCCCATTTCTGGCATACCAAGGAATCTTGCAACGAATTGGTTTCTTGGTTTTGAGTAAAGTTCCATTGGTGTACCCATTTGTTGAACTCTAGCAGTTGACATACATACGATAATGTCTGAAATAGACATAGCTTCCTCTTGGTCGTGTGTAACGAAAACTGTTGTAATACCTAATGATTGTTGGATTTCTCTAATTCATTGACGAGTTGAGATACGTAATTTAGCATCTAAGTTTGAAAGTGGCTCGTCCATTAAAAGAATTTGAGGTTTTTTAACAATAGCACGTGCAATAGAAACACGTTGTTGTTGACCTCCTGATAAACGAGTAGGTTTCTTTTGTAAGATGTGAACAATTTCTACACGTTTAGCAACTTCCATAACTTCGTTGTGAATAGCTTTTTTAAGACTGATAACTTTCTTAGATAATTCTCTAATTTGTTCTCTGTCTTCATCTGATAATAAAGCAAAACCAATAGTTTTTCTTTCTCTTTTCATTGCTTCTTTAACAGAATATTTGTCTTCAAGTTCTTCAACAATACTGTAGAAGTGTTCTTCAGCTACTTTTGGTAATCTCTTTTCATCAGAAACTAATCCTAAGTATTCTTCATCTTCTTTTATTGTTTTGTTGTATTCTGCTTTAGCGTCTAAGTATGCAGCTTTTTTTTCAGCTTTTTCTACTTGGTATCTAGCAATGATTTCTTTTTGTTTTAATAAGAATTTGTAACGAGTTAATAATTTAATAGCTTTTTGTTCTAATTTAATAATTGCTATTCTGTCTTTTAGGACTAATTCACTTAAATCAAGTTGAACTAACTCAGCTGTGAAATCTTGTAAACTATTAATTCTTTCTTGATACTCTTCTTCTGATTTTGGTTTTGAGAATTTAAGAATGCTCTTGTCATATGAAGCTAAGAATTCTGATTGTTTTAATTCATTTTCATTAATTAACCCATTAGCTTTATCATGAGCGAACTTGTATTTAATGTCTTGGATTTTTGTCGCTGAATCTTGTTTTGTTTTTTTGTTAGTTTTAATAACATTCTTTGTTAATACTGAAATTTCTGCATTTTCGTGAACTACTGAAACTGAATAATCAGTGTGTGCTTTTTCAAGTTTGTTACTGATTCTTGAGTATGCTTCACTAACTTGACGTGAAATTTCAGTTTTAACTAATTTATAGTTTTTGAATGCTTTATTTAAGTGTTCAATTTCTGCTTCAGAAGCTCCTAATTTTCTTAAGTAAATAGAACGAATTCCATTTTTAGCTTCTTCTTTTTCTAAATAGAATTTTCTTTGTCATTCTGAGTCATTTCTTAATGGGAATGCAATATTGTGGTAAACACTCATGTGTGGGTATAAAGCATAGTTTTGGAAAACAAACCCTATTTTTCTGTTTTGAGGTGTGAAGTCAGTAACATCTTTACCTCTGAAAAGAATTTTTCCTGATGTAACTGTTAATAAACCTGCAATAGCATTAAGAGTTGTTGTTTTACCTGAACCAGATGGACCAAGTAATGTAACTAATTTTCCTTCTGGAATTCTAAAACTAACATTATCAACAGCTAATGTTTCACCGAAGTCAATGTTTAAGTTTTTTAATTCAATAGCAGGAATAGAATCAACATCAGTTGCTTCTAATTCTGAAACATATTGATTAATTTTACGAATATCTGCTTCGTGAGCTGATGAAAATGTTGTATTTTCTTTTTGTTTCATTTTATCCTTTCTTAATAAGAAAATTTAAAAACTAAAATTGCTTAAATCAATATTGTTAATTTTATTAATTCTAAGCCTCATTATTTTTTTGTAAGATTTTGTAAAGTTCCTCAAATGCTTGTCATTTACTATTTCTTTTTGCTATATAAACATATTTTTCAATTTGTTCCGCTTGTTCAAAGTAGTGGAAAAATCCTAATTTGTTTTCACGAGCATGGTTAAATGCTAATGCAATTTCTGGATAAATGCTGTTTACGTAGTTTGGAGAAGTTTTTGGTTCATTGTAATTTGCTTTTCAGTTAGCAAATGAATCATATGGTAATGTTAATCCTTCTCTTGTAATCTCTGCGTTATATGAATATCCAAAATCCTCACCAAAGAATATATCTGCAGTTAATCTACCATATGAGTCAGAACCAGATGTGAATCCGATTTTAACTTCATTTTTAACATTATAGAATTCTGAATTTGGATCATCATTAAATAAGATTTGTTTTCCAAATTTTGATGATAATAATGCAAATCCATATTCGAATGGACAAGATAAAGTACTTGATACAGCTTTTTCTGGTGTGTCAATTCCTGAATATCTGATTGTGTATTTTGATCCTTTTGTTATAGAAGTGTTAATCATTTTCTTGTCTTCTAATGCTACAACAGTTGCTGTATCACCATCTGATACGCTAATAACTTTAGCTCTAAATGAGTTCATATCAATGAGTTTGTTGTTTCAATCGATAGATAATTTTTTCATTTTTGTATAAGATGGTTTTACTTCGAAATCAGACAATTTAGGTGTAATTGTAGAAGAAACGTTTAAACCGCTAGCTTGTGCAACAGTGCTAAATTTAGGCACTTTTCATAATTGACCATCTAATTTAATTGAAACTTCGAAATTAAAGTTAATTAATACAGGAATAGATGTCATATTTTGTAATAAAGTTTCTCTATTTGGTAAATCTTGTTTGAAATAATCACTTTTTGTATTTAATCCCATTGAATATGGATTTTTTTTATCTATTTTTACAATAACTTCATATTTTTTACCTGCATTTATATCATTAATAAAGTATGTATATTCTTTATTAATGAATGACTCTTCATATGATACAGCTGAATTAGAAGGAATTAAATATTGTGATTGTGCAACTATTTCAGGGTTAATGCTGAAACCAGAAGTCATCTCATTATTAAGATCAGCACCAATAACATCTTTAATAGAATCAATAGCTTTAGCGAATTCAACTCTTGAATCTATAGATTCAATTGCCGGAACAACTTGTGCTGTTTTAGTAAATTTATTTTTTTCAAATTTTAAAGAAGTTAGAACAGGACCACCCACTTCTACATCCACTATGTTAGTACCCTCTCGAACTTTAACGACAGTAGCTTTATTGCCGTAACCACATGAAACACTCATTGCAATTGGTGTTAATGATAATGCTGAACCTAATACTAAAGGTATTAATTTATTTTTTAGCTTCATGTTTCTCCTTAATTTAAAAGCAAAAATATAGTTTTAACATAATTAAAACTATATTTTCATTTGTTTTTTTAATGTATGAGAATTTTTGTTATTTAACTGTAGCGTTTCTAATAAAGTCCTCAAATGTTGGTTTTGCATGTGAAGAATCTGCTTTGTTTGAATCGATTCCTGCTTGTAATGAGTCTCATGCTCCTTGAACTCCACTTCTGAATGAATCAGCAAAAATTGCTCCTGGTTCTTCAAATGTTACATATGGAACTTCATCTGCATCTGTTGACTTAGCAACGTTTGAGAATAATTCGAATGCTGTTTTTAAGTATGGGTTAAGTTTTCCTTTTGTAGGGAAATCTGTATTCTTTTCAAATCCTTTGTAAGGAAGAATGTATCCCATAGCACTTTGGAACATGTCACGTGGTGTTAAGTTTTCTGCAATAACTTCTTCTGCTCCATTGTTACCTTGAATTGTGAATCTTTCATATGTAGTTTCTGATGTCATTAATCAGTTTACAAATAATTTTGTTGCAAGATCACCTGCTTCAGTTGTATGAACACCGATCATTGATGGTCCTTGTACATAAACAACATTATATGGATCTTCAGAAGTTCATCTAAGTGGTACTGGTTGAGAAATTAATTCCTCTTTACCTAATAATTCAAGAGCTGTAGCTACTTTAATTGTGTATCCCATTGCAGTTAATTTAGCAACAAGAGCTTCGTCAGTGTTTTTAAGTGATTTGTTATCAACTGAATCTAAAAGTAAAATTCCATAGTATTTTGTGCCATTTTTCTTTTTCAATTCAGCAACTGGAACGTTTTGTGCTTTAGCTTTTTCGATAATTTTGTCGCTACCGTCTTTGTTAATTATAATTAATGATGCTTTTGGTAATGCTTCATCTGTTAATGCACTAGTAAATGTTGTTTCTTCAGCTGCATTAACAAATTGAAGTTCATAATTAGCACTTTTACCATCAGGGAATGTTGCTTCTGATGCACTGTGAATTGCATTTTTGTATTTTCCGAATGCTAATTTTCCAGATTCTAATTTTGATAATAAAACTAATCCTGGAGTGCTCTTGTTTTCAGAAAGTTTTAATGAGCTTCCTTTTTCATCGATTTTTAATGATGCGCCTTTGTTAAGGCTGTTATTTAAATTTGATGATTCACCTGAAACATAGTTGTGTGAATATCCAGCTGTTGAACCGATTGAAAACGCCATGTAGTGTTTTGTTTGGTCATTTGATGAATATTGACCACCAGGATAGATTTTTAATCCTCCTGTTTCAATAGCGGCTTTTGTTTTGTTAAAGATTTCTTGAGTTTTTACATAAGCTGATGTACTTTGTTTTTTAAGAACATCATAGTTGATAGATAATTTTCCACCATTTCTTGATACTGATTCAATCATTGCTGCTGAAGCTTGTTTAAGGGCATCTTCTTGAGTTAATGTTGTTCCTGCTGATTTAGCTGCATCAACTTGGTCTTTAAGTAAAGCACTATATAAAGCTTGGTTGTATAAAGCTGTATAGTCGTCTACTCCAAATACGTGTAATGTTGAATTTGTTGCAGCTGAGTTTACAAATAATTTTTGTGCCATAGCTGCAAAATCAAGTAATTCAGCATATGAGTTAAAAATTGCTTTACTTAATTTCTTAACATTACCACCTGTTCCTTTGTATTCGTTAACAATTGTTTCAACGTTTGCAACAGGTTCTCCTCAGATTTTCTTAACACCTTCACGGTCTCCTTGACCTTTTGCTTTAATGTTGTTGTATTCTTCTTGGAAATCTTCTGCAACTACCATACCTTTTTCTACTAAAGTATCAAGAATGTATGAAAGAACCGGTGCGTTAATTGAGAAAATTGTTGTTGATTTAAACGCAGGTAAAATTCATGTTGATGGTAAATCAATATGTTCTGTTTGGAAGTTAGAAGTAATGAATTTTTCTGAGAATTGTGATAAATCTGTACTTGCTGATTTTAAGTTATCATTAAAACTTAAAAGCATTTTTGCTTTTGCTAACTCTGAAGCAACTGTACTATAGTTTAAGATAAGGTTCATAAAGTCTGAGTTTTGTTTTGATGAAAGACCTTTTGTAACAATATCTTTACCAGCTGAGTATCCTGAACCTAAACGTTTTAGTCCTACTGGTAATGAACCTTTAAGTTTTGGTGCAACTTCTGTATTGTATTTTTCAACTAAAGCTGCTAAAGCTTTTTGTTGAACACCACCATCTGAGAATGTGTGGCCAATAAGAATTTTGTCACCAACTGTAATTGTGTAAGGTTCAGTTGATGACATGTTAGGTGTTTCATTGTTTAAAATTCTGTCACCTAATGTTGAACCATTAATTTCTGATCCATTTTTTTCTTCTTGAGTAAATGTTTCACCAGATGCGCTTACACCACCTTCTTTACCACAAGAGATTGAAATAACTGGAGCTGTAAGAGCTAATAAAGCTGCTCCGTTAATTAATAATTTTTTGAATTTTGTCATTTTATCTCCTATATTGAAATAAAAATTTGAATAAATTTAAATTGTTTTGTTTAGATATTTTTGTTATGAGATTCTATTAGAAATCAATATACACAAATATTTTTTACGAATATGAATGTGAAAATTTCTAATTTCTAAAATTGAAAAAAAGTCAATTTAATTTCTGTATATTAGATTTCGTATTTATTATAAATAAATAAATAAATTTATTTATAAATATTTTCAAAAATTACTTATTTTTTTCACATTTTGTGAAAAAATAAGAAAAAAATAACTCCACATGTGGATAACTTACACGTGGAATTGAAATTTTAGTCTACTTTATTAAATCATTCAAGCGCAGTTGTTACATCACCTATCTCACCGATGATTGTAATATTGTCATCTTTATGTAATGTAACATCTCCTGTTGCGCGTTTAAAAACTTTATCAGCTGATTGAATTAAAACAATAGTGATACTCTTTTCATTTAAACCAATTTCCTTAACTTGTTTGTTAAATAAGTTTTGGTTCTTAATTTTTGTTGAACCAACAACAAAGTTTCCTCCAATTTCTTGAAGTGTTTCACTATATCGAATAAAGTTTTTGTTTGCTGCAATTAAAGCTGTTCTTGTACCTGATTCAAACTCAGGACGAATAATCACGTTAACACCAATTTGTTTTAAAACTCTTGCGTGACGTTTTGTTGATGCTCTTGCAATAATGTTTTTTACTTTAAGTTCTAAAAGTGCAGCAACAATTTCGATGTTGTCTGATACAGCAACAACAACGGTTTCCATTTGGTCAATACCAATAGCTTGAAGTGTTCTTGTATCAGCTGCATCACCAATGATAATTTTGTCAACTTCATCTGCATAAAGTTTCGCATTTTCATCATCTTTATCTAAAATAACAACGTCTTTTTTAAGTTTAATTAATTGATCGATAACAGCTTGACCGAATCTTCCTGTGCCGATAACTACTATTTCATTTTCATATTTGAGTTTCATATTTTCTCCAATCATTAACCAATGATAATGTCAGCTTCAACATATTCATAAGTACGACTAAAATCTTTTTTACGTTTTCAAACATTAAGTGTTGAACTAATTCCAAATTGCCCAATGAACATAACAATAATTAATGTTAATTTTGAAACTATATTTAAGTTTTTTGTAATTCCTGATGATAAACCAGTTGTTCCAAAGGCGCTTGCTACTTCGAAAATTAAATTTTCCATTGAGAATCCTTCATTAGGATCTTGCAAGAATGCGTTTTCGATTTTTCCACCATAATCTTGGAATGAACTGAATAGAATCATTGAAGCAATAAGAATAATAATTGTTGCAATTGTTAATATTTTTGCAGACATATTAACAGTGTCTTGGTTGATAGCTCTCTTGAACACTCTAACTCTTGGTCTACCAAATAAAATTCTATATAGACCTAGAATTATAAGAGCTAAAGTTGTGGTTCTTATACCTCCACCGGTTGATGCAGGTGCTGAACCAATTATCATCATAAAGATAAACACAAAGGTTGAACCGTGTGTAAAATGTTTCATATTTACAGTAGCAAATCCAGCACTTCTTGTTGAAAGAGATGTGAAGAATACTGCAAAGAATTTATCAAATGTATTCCCGTATAATTGACCTTTTTCAATGTATTGCTTAAGATTTGAGAATTTTTCTAATTCTAAATCTTGGACATTTGCACCTTTTGAGAATCATTCAATGTAAGCTTTGTGAGTTTCATTACCAACACCCACAGGTAAGTGATATTGATTTCACAATGAATATGGATTTGAAGATGAAAGTTCAAATCCTAAGGAAATTCCAAATCCAATTAGAAATACAAATACATAAGTTGTAAGTGAAACTTTGGTGAATATTGAAAATTTAAATTGTGTATCCTTTCTTCTAAGTTTGCGTTTGATATAAGACACAATGTCGTGAAGAGCTGGATAACCTAATCCACCAATAATAAGTAAGATAATAAAGCAAATTTGTAAGAAGTAATTTTGATAATACGGCATAAGTGAAGAGCTTGACATAATATCAAAACCAGCATTATTGATTGCTGATATAGTATGGAAAATTCCATATTTTAAAGAAAGAACAAAATTACCTTGAGGATTTTTGAATGAACCATCAGTTAAAATTTGTTTCATTCCCTCTGTATGTTTTGGTGTTGCGAAATAGAAATAAAATGTAAGAATAACACTGAATAAACAAATACAAATAAAAATAAATTTAACTGATGAAATAATTAATTTTGTAGTCTGTGTTACATCAGATACACCCCGTTCAGTTTGCATAATTTTAATCTCAGCAAGGGTGGATGTTTTTTTACCAAATAAGTAGTTGATAGCAAAAAACTTCAGTGCAAAAATACCGATTCCACCAGCTAAAATCAAGATAGCAATAATTGCTTGACCTAAATCATTTCACTGGCTAAATGTATCAACAGTCACTAGACCGGTATCACTAAATGCACTAGCTGTTGTGAAAAATGCATCAATGTATTTAACACGTGCAGCTTCAGGATTTTGTGCTATTGGTGAGAACAAAATCAAACTGGAAACTAGAATAATCAATAAGTAAATAAATAATAAATACTTAAGTTTTGATATGTTGTTTTTTCAATATCAAAACTTTCTAATTAATTTTGCTAATCTCGAGTTCTGAATCCTTAACTTAATACTATAAGAAGTCTTACTCAAAATTCCTCCAAACTTACATTATTAAATGTAATTTAATTATATTAAATTAAAAAAATTCATTATTAAAATGAATTTATTAAATTATTTTTTATTTTTTTCAGCATTCATTGATTTCATAATTTGACGAATTTGTGTTTCTGATGCTGTTCTACCCATTTGTTTGAACATTACTCTAATCATTTTTTCATTGATAGGTGGGTTTTCTCTAAGTTGTTTTTCAAACATTCTTTTAGCAATAAAGAATGTTACTAAAGCAGCTGCAATAACTACAAATATTACAACAGCAATAATCATCCCAACAAATGCTCCAGTTTGCATTTCAACCATAATTATTCTCCTTAAAATAAATTTTGTAATGAGTTTTAATAATTAAATTAAATATATTTTATTTTATCATAGTTTGTCTTATTAAAATCTTTTAAAAAGTTAACTAATAAATCTTTAGCAGCTATTAAATCAGAAATTGAGCAAACACCAATAGGGCTATGTAAATATCTTTGTGGAAGTGAAATTGTTAAAGTTGCAGCTCCACCTTTTGCAAATTGAAGCTCATGAGCATCTGTACCTCCACCCATTGCAACAAATTTGTAAGCTGGAATTTCATATTTAGCAGCAACTCCTTCGAAGAATTGAACTAATTTTGTATCCATTAATGTTCCAACATCTTTAATTCTAAGAGCAGCACCTTTAAATAATGCTGTTGTTCCTGGGATTACATCTGGTGTATCGTGTGAAGAAGTTGTATCAAGTGCTACTGCAACATCTGGATTAACAAGTGCAACTGAACTTCTTGCTCCTCTTGTTCCAACTTCTTCTTGAACTGTTCCTACTAAATATAAATCAACATCTAGATCTAAATCAGCAACTTCATTTGCAATAAATTCTAAAACAGTTACACCTGCTCTATTGTCCATTGCTTTTCCACCAATTAAATCAGGATTGTCAAATAAAATTGTTTCTCCACTCATTTGAACTCTATCACCAATTGTTACTCCTGCTGCTATTGCTTCTTGTTCATTTTTAAATCCAAAATCAGCATAAAGTTCATTATTAGTCATAGCTTTTGAAACTTTAGAATTTTCCATAATGTGAATACTTGTGTGTCCAAATACACCTAAATATTCTTTGTTTGCTGTGATTAATTTAGCTTTTGTTCCAATAACTGTTGAAGCTCAAATTCCACCAATTGGACTTAATAATAATTGTCCTGATTTTTCAATTCTTCTTACAATGTAACCTACTTCATCCATATGTGCTGCAATCATAACTTTTGGAGCAGATGGATTTTTAGATGGTTTGTGAAAAATAATTGAACCTAATTTATCTCTTGAAATTCTGTAAACTGATGAAATATTTTTTCTTAATTCATCTGCTACAGGTTCTTCGTATCTTGACATAGCTTCGATTTCTAAGTATTTAATTAATTGATTTTTAAATTGTTCTTTTTTGTTCATAAACACCTTCTGATTTGTAAAAATAGCTTTAAATTAAAGTTAATTTAAATTATATAAATCTTTATAAATTTTTTTAATTTTGTTTTATAATATTTTTACTAATTGCGTGAGTGGTGAAATTGGCAGACACGCTAGATTAAGGCTCTAGTGGGGCAACCCATGCAGGTTCAAGTCCTGTCTCGCGCACCATATGACACTAAAAAGTGTCTTTTTTTATTTTCTTTTGTACAAAAAAGGCAAAAAGAAAAATCGCCATTAACGCAGCGATTTTCAGAACAATTAAATTAAACCATGATTTTTTAAAGCAGCTTCAATAGCTTTTACTGCTGCTTCTTCATCTTCTCCGAGCACTTTAACTGTAATTTCAGCTCCGTGTTTAATTCCTAAAGCCATAATGTTCATAATTGATTTTAAATTAGCTTCACGTCCATTGTAAATTAATTTAGAATCTGATTTGAATTTTGTAGCTGTTGAAACAATTAAAGTTGCTGGTCTAGCATGTAAACCAATTGGATCAATAATTTTAGCTGTGAATTCTTTCATCGTTTTCTCCTTTGTTCCTTTGCAATTGATTTCAATAAAATGCTGTTTCAAAATTTAACAAAAATAAAATTAAAAAAAGTAGTTTATCTAACCAAAATATACTCTTATTATATCAATGGTTTAGTTATATCAAAAACAAATTTCTTAAATAGATTACTTTTTTTCTTATTTTTACAGTTTTTTTTCATATTTTCAGATTTTTTATCATATTCATCAAAAATCTGAATTAGTTTTTGGACTGATTTTCCTTCAAAAACATCCATTGTTTCATATTGTGAAAACATACTTCTACTGTCTCAGTTAGTTGTTCCAACTCAAGCAATTTTGTCATCAACTATCCCTGCTTTAGTGTGTAAGAAATGGTCATCATAAATTTTTACCTCTAAACCATATGGAATTAATTCTTCAAGTTGAGATAAACTGATTTTATAAACCAGCTTCTTATCTGGTAATCCTGGGAAGTAAATTGTGATTTTCACATTATTTCTCAATGCTAAAATCAATTGTTTTTTAAGTGCATTAGTAACTGAAAAGTATGGTGTGCAAATACGAATTGACTTTTTAGCAGTTGCAATTAATTTTAGTCATAAAAATTCTGATTCTGAATAGTCAAAATTAGGTGATTCTAAAATTAAAAATGAATTATTTTCATATTCTTGATCACTAGTATCAATAAATAATGAACTTCTAATTTCAATATTTTTATTAGTTATTATTTTTCAAAACTTAATAAAATGAATTATATATGTATTTATATATGGACCTGTAATCTTATAGTTAAGATCAATTCAGTGTCCATATTTTTTTGACATTGATGAATATTCATCTGAAATGTTGTTTCCACCTGAGAAAACCATCTTGTTATCTATAATAATAAACTTCTCATGGTTTCTTGAGAAACTACTTGCATTAATAAATGGATAATAAATTTTTCCGATATAGGCAAACTCAATGTTTGGATGTTTAGATAATTTAGATAACTTTCTTTTTTGTGATGGAGTAGCACCAAAATCGTCAACAAGTCATTTAATTTTTACACCTTCATTAGCTTTTTTCAGTAGTAAGCTTAAGAAGTGTTCTGAGATTTCAGATTTTTTAATTATGTATGTAATGATGTAGATTGTTTTTTTTGCATCATTGATTCCATTAAATAAATGATCATAGAATCTATATCCTTCTTCATAGAAATCAATGTTCGCAGGTAGGATAACATTATTATTAAGATTTGTAAGCTCTGTTAAATTATTACTTTTATAACTTAATTGATTTTGATTTTTCATAAACAATGGAACATATTGTTTTAAACAGTACATCGGATTTCTATTAACCTTAATTTCATTTTTATTTTTTCAATGGAAACCATAAACAATAAAAATAACATGTCCGATTATTGGTAATAACATCGTTAAATAAATTCAAGAAAATTTCGACTCATGCTGCTTCTTTTGACTGTAAATAACAAAGACAAAAGTCACATTAATTACATAGAACAAGAAGATGAAAAAATATGAAACTTCTTTGTAAATATTAAGCACTAAAAACGATACAAAAACAACAGTTAATGTAACAATAAAAAATGCAATGATAAATGAAATTAATCACTTTAAGTTATTTTTAGTAATCATGATTTAATTTTATATCATTTTATTCTTTTTGTCCTAAAAAATAGCACTTAAAAAATATTTTAATCACAAAAATAAATTTGGTTTTGGTATAAAATAAACATTATTTTAAATAATTAAAATTAAGACAAAAAGGATTTATGAAACAGCAGAATTTACTTAGAAAACTCAAAGCTTGATCAGCAATTATTATAATTGCTTTAATCTCAATTTTTACCTTCACTTTGGCCGGTGTAAAAATGAGTAATAGATTTAAACCATCCTTCTTTAATTACAAGTCTTATATCTCAGATGAGAATAGGGATAAAATTCAAGAAAACTTCTCTTACAAAACATTTGATGAAATTAACGAATTTACAGTTGCCCTTGTAAACTCAAAAGCAATTGCTGGAATTGGGAGCGATTTCCAAGCAGTTAATTTAATCAAAAAAGACCTATTAGCACCAATTGATTTTAAAAAGTTGCTAAATTTATCAGAAGAGCCTGATAAGGAGTTCCTTAAAAACATCTTGCAAACTATTTACACACCTATTGTGTTTGAACATTTAGCAAGTTATGATGAAGATCTAAAGACAGATCAATCAGGTAAAAAATATGAGGAACCAAGACACTTATGAGAATACTTTGTTCCATACTTTATGCAAGATGCAGTAGTTGCATTTAACACAAAGAAACAAAAGCAAACTAACGGTGTACAACAAATCACAAAAGAATTATTAGATCAAAATAAAACAAAATTACAAGCTAACGGAACAAACCTTGAAGAGTTCGGTTCACTTAGTTTATATAACCAATTAAATACATTGTTTAATAATGGATATTCTAACTTAACTATTACAGATGCTGTTAGAGCTAATATGTTATATGGTTCATTTTATGACTTTAAACCTACCGGCGTAGTCTTAAACACAAATAACGATGTTGCTAAAGATAACTACACGAAGTTTATCGACAACTTCTATTCACTTGTTCAAAAAGGTACAGGTAAAAATCCAAATGATAGCAATTACATCACATATGATGGTGATGGTCAAGGTATCTTAAATAAATTAATTAATCCACAGTATCCAGAAGCTGACTCAGCTGTTATGTATAATGGCGACGCACTGGATGCCTACTTCTCAGATAACAACTATGAAGAAGTTGAAAACGGCACAGTACAATCATTTAAAATTGCACAAAACATCTTACTTATAGATGGATTAGTAGTTGCTAAAAACACATCGCAAGGAACTCTTGATCAACTTTATGAAACATTAAATTCATCAATTTATTCAAATATGGGTGAGTTATATAGATTCACAAAACAATTTAAAAATGATATTCAGGAAGGTCTAAATAATTATTCACTTAAAATGTATGATGAATATATTGATTTAGTGTTCAGAGACTACTATACAGATTTAAATAAATATAATGATTTCAAGAGTCAACTACACGAGCTTTATAAAACTACATTAATTGATATCAATACACTTAGTTCATATAAAGCAAAAGTTGAAGAATTATTTAGTATTCAAGAAACTAAAAATGTTTTTGTAAGGTTGATTCAAGATTTAAATAATGAAGATCCTGAAAATGCGGTCGATATTAATGATGAAGATGAATTTAAGAAAAAGATCGAGTTTATAGTAAATCACATCGATTTTGCTAATAGTAAATTTGTTAAAGTAATGAATAAAAAATACTTACAACTTAATAACTTTGACTTTGTTAACTATACTCCTCCAACAAGATTTGAATATGAGTTAGTTAAAAGAAATTACTTCATTACAGATGACAATGAAGTAGATAATAGTGCATTATACATTTATCAAATTGAAAATGATCCAAACGAAAAAGTCACACACACTAAGATAAATGGTGTAGATGACAACTTATCTTCAAAAATCGGAATTGCATATAACCAAAAATTTAAAAGCTAAAAATATAGTATAATAAAAAAGATTTTTCACATATATTTAGAAAAAGGGAGGATTTATGGCTAACATTAAATCTAAAGTTAAAAGTATAGCTAAGATGGAAAAAGCTCGTGTTAAAAACGCTGCTATGAAATCAAGAGTTAAAACAGCTATACGTAAAGCTAGAGAAGCTGTTTTAGCTAAAGATGCAAAAGCTGCCGAATTAGTTGCATTTGCTCACAAAACAATTGCTAAAGCTGTTTCTAAAGGTGTTTTCCACCCAAACAAAGGTGCTAGAAAACGTTCACGTTTAGATGAATTTGTAAACAAAAACAAATAGTTTAAACATCATAAAAAAACGGACTAATGTCCGCTTTTTTATCTCTCTTTTTCACTTTTACAATAGTGTGCAAGTTATAAAAGTTTTTTAGTACATAATTTTCTTATTTGTTTTTGCAATATTTCCCGTTTGAGAAACAGCTCTTTTAAGTTCATAATCTCCACGATATAAATAATCAACAATAGCTTCAGCTAATCCATCTTGAAGCACATCTGATGTGTAATATTTTGCAAATGATTTTGTATATTGGTCAGAATTATCCATTGCATATGAATATCCTGATAATTTAAACATTGGAATGTCATTTGGACTATCTCCAATTGTCATAACATCAGCTAAATCAGCATTGAAAATGTTTTCACATAATCATTTCATTCCTGAACCCTTATTTACACCAGGATTAGACATTTCGATATATAAATAATCAACATTAACTAAGTCCAATTTAATATCTGATTTATTATATAAATCAACAAATTTTTCTAATTGTTCTTTTGTCCCATAAGCTTCAATTCTGTGTAAATCAGCTGGAATAGTTCCATCCGTAATTCACTTATCATATTCATTAAATGATGTTAAAAACTCATATATATCATCGTGAACATTGTATAAGTAGAATTGATTAACACCTGCATAATATAATGTAACATCAGCTTTGAGTGCTAAATCTCAAACTTTTTTAGCTTCATTAGGATCAATAATTTCAATGTGTAATGGTTTTTCTTCTTGCATATCATAAATAATCGCACCACTTGAACAAGATAAATATCTTGAATTAAGTTCTCTAGCTAAACGTTTGATTTTTTCTAAAACAGGATTACCTGTGTTGATTACAAATGGAATATTTTTAGATGATAAATCTAAAACTTGTTCTTTTACTTTTTCTGATAATTTTTTATGTGGAAATCCGTAAATTGTTCCATCCACATCACTAAAAACTGCAAATGATTTATTCATGCGAATATTATAAATTAAACTATCAAAATATAGCTAAAAATAATATTTTCAATTAAAATATATTTCATGAAAGATATTATTAAATATTTAAACAAACGGCTTAAGCATGATAAGAAGAAACTGCTTACTTACAAGATTATTGATATCAGTTTTTCTGTCATAATTGCACTGCTTAATATTTCATCAATTATCATAGCTGCAATTGCGCTTTCAATCATTGTGTCACATGGACAAACAAATGGAAATGATGAATTACAAAGAAACTCATCATACATTTCAGTTATCTTACTTTGTGTGTTTATGATTATTCTATTCTTTTTAAACATTGGAATAGCTATTTATCGTAGCAATACTAAGATGTCAACTTATAAGAAAGTTCATGAAAGTTTGGAATATCTTGAAATTAAGTATGCTAATGGTTTAATTTCAGAAGAAAACTTAATTAAATTCATTGACTATATGTACGCTGAAGCTAAATCATTCAAGAAATTAGCAATCTTAGAAGTTATTCAGGATGAAATTACCTCACCATCAGGAGGTAAGAAATAATGAAAAAGAAAAACATTACATTGAATGCTTATTTCAAGCTTTATAGAGAAACAAAACTTAAGCTTATTGTGTATTCGGCTCTATATTATTTACTAAATGCATCAATAATCTTGTTTACACTTTTAAACGGTGTGATAGCAATTTTATTCCTTGCAGGAGCATCTTCTTATTATCCTGAAGGTGTGACTAATCCGTACAAAAGTTTTTTAAACTCAAATAGTAACTACATTATATTGCTAACAATTGTTAATGCGATAATCACTTTTACTTCAGGTATATTATCATTCTTTGTTATTAATAAAAAAGCAATCTTTTATCAAAGTAAAATTAAAGCAATTCAACTTGAGCACCTTTTATACAAATCTAAATTACACATATATAAGGATTTAAATAATAAAGAAGCAAACTTTACGTTATTTAAAAGAACAATGAGCATATTAGAAATAGACAGATATAGATCAAGCGACATTGAAAAAGAGGTTAATAATGGATAAAGACAAAACTAAAGAACAAAAGAAAAATAAATTACAAATCAACAGCATTAATGATATTGATAAGGTCAAAAATAGAGTTTATTTTAAATACATTACAAGTAAAACTTTATTTACATTATTAAACGTTATTTCTATTTTCTTATCTGCTTCAATTATTGTTCTAAACTTATATTCAATTAGATTTAATATCTTGCCTGATAAAACAATGGACTTGTTTGTTGCGATTGCTTTATTCTCTGTTATCATAACAATGCTTGTATCAATCCAAAGCTTCTTGGCAATAACAAACAAGACAAATGAATATAAAGATAAGATTTCAAGAAATGTTGAATTCTTAAAAGAGTTTAAGGAACAAACTCAAATAACTGATAATGATATCGAAGTTATTAAGCAAATTATTGAATAAAATGGATGAATGAAACTGAATTAAAAAAGTTTCATTCATTTTTTTATTTGCCTTGCACATAGGAATAAAAAAAATCATAGGTTGCCCTATGACTTATAAATTAACTATTTTTCAATTTTAATTTTAACACTTGGTCCCATTGATGCTGAAACTGTTAAGTTTAACATATATGTCCCTTTAACAGCTGCAGGTTTTAATCTTTTAATTAATGAGATTAATGTTTGTGCATTTTCTACTAATGCTTCAGTTGACATACTTGCTTTTCCGATTAATGAGTGTACAATACCAGCTTTGTCTGTACGGTAGTTAGCTTTACCTTTTTTAAGTTCTTCAACAGCTTTTTCAGGTGTTGGAGTAACTGTACCTGTTTTAGGGTTTGGCATAAGACCTTTAGGCCCTAATTTTTTACCATATTTTCCTAATAAAGGCATCATAGCTGGGTCAGCTACCATAACATCGAAATCAAATTGATCTTCTTTAATTCTTTGTTCTAATGCTTGTGCATCAACAACAATATCTGCACCAGCTTCTTGTGCAGCTTTTTGTTTTTCAACATTGTTTGTAGCTACTAAAACTCTGATTGATTTACCTGTTCCGTTTGGAAGTAATACAGCTCCACGTAATTGTTGGTCTGCTTTACGAACGTCTAAGTTTAAGTTGAAAGCTAAATCGATTGAAGCGTCAAATTTTGCGTAAGAAGTTTTTTTAGCAAGCTCGATAGCTTCAGCTAAATCATAAGCAACTGTTCTGTCAAATGCAGCTCTAGCAGCTTTTAAATTTTTAGAAACTCTTTTAGCCATAATTATTCTGCTCCTTCTTCTTTGTCGTGTTCGTGTGAAATAACGTTAACTTCGATTCTTTCACCTTTTGTTGCAACAAGTTCTTCAGCTTCTTTGTTTAATTCAGCTTCTCTAGCTTCAGCTTTTGCTTCTGCTTTAGCTGCAGCAGCAGCTTCTTTTTTAGCTTTAAAAATGTCGTCGTATCCTTCAACTAAAACACCCATTTGTTTAGCTGTACCAGCAATTGTAGCCATAGCAGCGTAAACATCATCTGTGTTTAAGTCAGGTAATTTGTATTCAGCGATTTCTCTTAATTGGTCTTTTGAGATTGTAGCAACGATTGTTGTTTTAGCGTTTGAAGCACCTGATTGAATTTTTGCAGCTTGCTTAATTTTGTATGAAGCAGGAGCTGTGAATAATTTGAATTCGAATGATTTGTCTTTGTAAACTGTAATTTGTACTGGAACTGGTTCGTCCCCTCTATCTCTTGTAGCATCGTTAAAAGCTTTTGTAAATTCTGGCATGTTAACACCAACTCCAGCAAGAGCTGGACCTGGTTTAGCTTTACCAGCAGGGAATTGCAACTTAGCAATACGTTGAATTTCTTTTTTTGCCATAAACTCTGTATCCTTTCGATATGGTGGTCAAACGATATTTTTTATATCTCCCACATTAATTTGGCAATATTGTGTATATTGCTTTTTTATTATAATAAAAAAAATCATTTTTGATAATGATTTTAATGTGATTGATTTTTATACTTTTAGCACTGTGTGTATGGCTTAAATGTTTTTAATTTTATCTCTTAGATTCTGTGTTTTTTTAGAAAGATTTTCATAATCATCTGATAGACGCTCTAAATATTTTTTAATGTTTTCTCCATTAAATTCTGCTTCATTAACTAATTCAATTGCTTTCTCAAGTCATCTTAAGTTTTTCTTAAGAATTTCTAATAAGTCCTCATTTGCAATTGATTTAGAAATTTTATCAAGTATTACAATGTTATCAATTTGTCTAAATAAATTAATTTTATTGAGTGTATGCATTCTTTTTTTATCAACTGATTTTAATTCAGTCGTTATTACATTTTTAGCTTTTATCCTATGATTAAGAGTTTCTGGATTTTTGTAAATAAAATCAATTCTGTGAATATCATCTGAATTATAAATTCTTAATTCATTTAATATTGTTGTGATTTCTGCATTGTTAAGAAAATTCTTATTCTTTTTCTTATATTGTGCTTCAAAAAGAGCGAAACCAGCTAAAGAGGCAATTAAGCCAGGATCTGACTCATCAGTAATCTTGCGAATTGATTTTTTCTTAAGAATTTCTATTGTATTTTTAAAGTAGCTTTTATCTTCGTAACCTTTAGACATTCACTTTAATGAAATTTCTTGTTTAGATGTAAATTTATCCTTAAAAATATTTGCATTATGACAAATTGTTTGGTTGCCTAAAACTGTTTTTATGATTGTATTTTCTAAAACGGGATTTCAGCCATAAAACACAAACTTTTCATTGATATTATTAACAGTTAAATCTTTAACCTTCATTCCATTTAATTTAGCTATATCAGCTAACAATTTAATTCTGAATTTTTTGAAGTATTCTTTTTTGTCGTAATTTCTAAAGTTAATAACATTTGTTTTTATTTGCATTTCTTGGTTTTTATCATTATTTGGATATTTCCCAATTGTGTATGCAAACGGAATTGAATGAAACTTCGACGTCTTTAATTCATCATAAATAAGAGCATGTCTTCTATCTATTGCTTCGAAGTCAATGTATATTTCTATTTTCTTATTCATTTTTACCTAGTTTTTAAAGCATGCTTAATTACTTCGATAAAGTTATCTAATTGCAATGATGCCTTACCAACTAAAAATCCATTGATATTTGGTTGTGCGCATAATTGTTCAATATTTTGACTTGTAACACTTCCTCCATATTGAACAATAACTTTGTTATCTAGCAATTGCGAAATGAAGCCACAAATTTCATTTGCAAATTCAGGAGTAGCTGAATGACCTGTTCCTGTAGCTCAAATCGGCTCATAAGCAATGATGAATTTATCTAAATCAAGACCTTTAGTTGTTTCTAAAACTTGTTGCTTAATGATTTCTTTAGTTTTATTGTTTTGATAATCTTCTAAACTTTCACCAACACAAATTAAAGGTGTGATCCCGTGTTCAATAGCAATTTTAGCTTTAACATTAACTCTTTCATTAGTTTCAAAGTGATGTAATCTTCTTTCGTTGTGTCCTAAAATGACGTATCTAACGTTTAAATCATTTAGCATAAGAGCACTAACTTCGCCTGTGAATGCACCGAATTGATGAATAGACATATTTTGAGCAACTGGTAGTACAAATTTACTTATAGCACTTGTGAATGCAGGTAAACTTGGGTAAGGCGCTGCAATTCCAACTTTAATGCTTTTAGGAATATTTAATTCTTTGAACGATAAAACTAAATCATCTAAATAACTCAATGTTTGAGTATAAGTTTTATTCATTTTTCAGTTTCCGATTATTAAAAAATCTTTCATATTTACCTCTTTTATTTATTTTATTTTATTTAAAGAAAATAAAAAGAAATCAATAATTAAATTATTGATTACTCTTCATCTGTTCATTCAAATTGGAAACCGTAAATAGAAACAGTGTCACCATATTTAACACCTTTTCTAATTAACTCTTCTCAAACGCCCATTTTCTTTAAGATATTGTTAAATCTAACAAGGTTGTCAAATGTATTGATTGGAATACGGTTGTATAATTCTTCAACTTTTTTACCTGAAACTTCGTAGTATCCGTGATATGGATTTGTAACAACAAAATCAGGTTCATACTCAATAACTTTTTCCTCCTCTTCTTTTTCTTCAATAGGTTGAGCTTTGTTATTGATAATTAAGTCTCATAATTTAGCTTTAACTTCTTCTAAGTTTTCACGTTTGATTGCAGAAATTGAAACAACTTCAACATCCGGATATTTAGCTTTGAATTCTTTTAAGTGTGCTTTGAAAGCTGGTAAATCTTCTTTGTTAGCAATTACTAATTGTGGTTTTTGCTCTAATTTTAAATTGTATGACTTAAGTTCATTGTTAATAACTTCATAATCTTCAACAGGATTTTTTTCTTCTGAACCAAAGTCAATAATGTGAGCTATAACTCTACAACGTTCAATGTGTTTTAAGAATTGAATTCCTAAACCTTTACCTAATGCAGCGCCTTTGATTAATCCAGGTAAGTCGGCAACTGTAAATGAATCGTCAAAATATTTAACCATTCCTAATTGTGGCACAAGAGTTGTGAATTCGTATTCAGCAACTTTAGCTTTTGCATTTGAAACAGCATTTAAGAATGTTGACTTTCCTGCTGATGGCTTACCTACAACACCAACATCTGAAAGGATTTTTAACACAATGTGTGCTTCAAATTTTTCTCCAGGCAATCCATTTTCAGAAATTCTTGGAGCTGTATTTTTAGCTGTTTTGAATTTAGTGTTACCTCTACCACCTTTACCACCAGAAGCTATTAAATATGGCTTATGTGGTTCAATAATATCAGCAACTAAACGTTTACCATCATAAACCAATGTCCCAACAGGCACCTTAACGTATGTGTCTTCTGCATTGGCTCCATAAAGGTTTTTAGGACCACCTTTAACTCCATCTTTTGCAACAATACGTTTGTTTTGGTAGAAAGTTAAAAGAGTATTTTTACCTAAGTCACCTACAAAGTAAACATTTCCTCCTCTTCCTCCATCTCCACCGTCTGGTCCACCTTTATCAACGTGTGCTTCTCTACGGAATGAAACCATACCATTTCCACCACGTCCAGCTTGAATTGATACATAAACTTCATCTATAAATTTGGCCATATTTTCCTCCTTTATGGTAATTAATTTAAATTAATGTAATTATATTCTAAAAATATAATTAAGTTATGCAAATGCATTTGTTTTTGTTAAAAAACAAACTCACGTTTGTGAGTTTGAAATTTTAAAGATAATCATTTACTCCAACGAATGTTTGCTCATCTGGACGGTTAATGTTTCAGTAACCTGTATCAATTCTCTTTTGAATTTTTCTTTGTTTGTGCCCTTCTAACATTGCTCATACTCAAGAACAAATGAAGATTGATGAGTAAACTCCGATTGAAATTCCAAATAGCATAACAATGTTAAATGACATATTTGTAGCATTGTTAAAGCATAATAGAACTAAAATAGCTAGAATTGTTGTTCCTGATGTATATAAACTTCTCTTGAATGTTTGTGCAATTGAGTGGTTAACAATTGACTTGATATCATCTTTTTTAAGAATTTTTCCATTGAATTTAGTTTTAATTGTTTCACGTATCTTATCAAATGTAACAACAGTATCATTGATACTTAAACCTAAAATTGATAACATAGCAGCAACTATGATTGTTGAAACTTGTAATCTTGTAATTACAATGAAAGCAATAACCATTAAGAAGTCGTGAACTAAACCAATAATTGCTGCAATTGAGTAAGTTCAACTCATTCTGAATAATAAGTAAACAATAATTCCAACAAAGCTGATTACAGTAGCTAAAACTGCATTTAATACTAATTTGTTAGCTTCACTTGTTGAAATTGTGTAACTAATAATTTCAACGTTTGCATTATTACTTAAAATATCAGCTCTAATTTTTTCAACAACATCTGCTGATAATGATTGACTTGTTTTAATCATTACAACGTATTCATTTCCTGAAGCACTTGCTTTTGAGAATGAAACTATTTGGTCAACATTTTCAATATTGTATTTTGCAGCATTATCTGCAATTACTTTTTTAATAGATTCAGCATCTTCTAATGTAATAGCAGAACCAATCGATGGTTGAACAGTTATATTTGTTCCTCCAGCAAATTCAAGTGATTTATTAAATCCACCTCAAATATTGTGTTCAGATGCTGAAAGTGAAATGAACACAATCAATCCAATAAGAACAAATATGGCAGAACCAAGTGCAAATCATTTTGATTGTTTCAAGTAATCAAAGTTTTCGATCATTGCGCCAAGTTTAGTTTTATGATTAATGTATCTTTTTCTGATACCTAACATATAAAGTTTGTTATCGAACATACCTGTTCCAACTAACATTGACGCTAAAAATCTTGAAAAGACTAACATAATTAACAATGTACATAAAACAGATAATACAAGTGTAATACTAAATCCTTTTACATCTTTTGTGCCAAAGTAGAATAGGATAAATCCAACAATTAAAGTTGTAACGTTTGCATCGATAATTGATGACATACTTAGCTTATTAGCATTCCTGAAGGACTTCTTCAGTGAGTCTCCTGTGTAAACTTGCTGTTTCAGTCTTTCAAAAGTAATAACGTTTGCATCAACACTAATACCAATTCCAATAATCAAGGCAGCTAATGTAGCTGGTGAATATTCTCCTCTTAATACTGTGAAGATTAGTAATGTTAAGAAAATATAAAGAGCAATTGAGATTGTTGATAATGCACCAAGTAATCCATAGTTAACTAACATAAATATTGAAATTAAACTGAAGATAACAATTCCGGCAATCATTGCATAGTTAAATGATGAATTATTTAAATCAGGTTGGACATAAACATTTGACAATACTTCTAACTCATAATCACTTAAACCAAAGTTAATTTGGTTAGCTAAGTGTTGTGCTTCTTGAGCTGTGAAATTACCTGAGATTTGTACGCTTTCACCATTTAATGGCTCATTAACTGAAGCGTTTGAAATCATATAAGCATTTGCATTAAATTCAAACTCTTTTAAAGCATTTTCAACTCTTCTAGGGTAACCGGCTGAATTATCAATTGAGTAAGCTTGGTTTGTAACGTGAATAAAGTTTCATAAATTATGTCCTGATTGATCTCAATCTTCAGGAAACTCATTTTGTGCAATTGATAATAATTTTTCAATATTTAATCACATTAAAACACGTTTGTCTTGTTGACTTGAAACATATTCAGTTGCTTTTGTTCATTCAACTTGACTATCTGGTCTAAGTTTTAGACTAACTGAGTTTTTACCATTTGATGTATTTGCTTGTGATGTTGCAGAATCTTGTAAAAATGGTGGAATTCATTTTGAAGCAGGTATATCTGTAGGAGAACCATCCACTCCAATAGGCTCACCAACTTTAAATGAACCTTCATAGAATAATGGTCTTAACTGTGCATCAGTAATTGTTAATAATGGTTTATCAACAATTTCATTTTGGAAAAGAATTCTCTCTGAATCAGTTAATTGACCTGATTTAGTGATTCTTATTTTTCCATCACCTTCAGAACTAACTGTAATTCCATTTAAACCTGTACTATTAAGTCTGTTATATAACGATGTGTTAACAAGATTTGTAAGTTGATTGTCTGCGTTCTTTTTATCTTTTTGAACTTGGACTAAAACTTCAATTCCTCCACCATACTCAATAGATTTATTTACATTTTTACCAATGTAAAATAAACTACCAAAAACAATAGCTAAGATTGTTGAAATAATTGTGATAGTGCTTATCACAATTCTCTTTCAATTGCTTAACTTAAAAAATTCTGATATTCTGCTTCTCAATTTCATAATTAGTATTAATTCTACCAAAAATATGCTTTATTTTTTATCTATAAGATAAAAAGAAATTAAAACTAAATTGACAGGTTTTGTCTTAGTAAATAATCTATTCCTAAAGATGTTATTTTTCTTCCTCTAGAAGTTTTTTGCACTAATTTTAAGAGCAATAAGATTGGTTCTATTTCATTGACTATATCGTATTTGTTATGTAAGGTTAAACCGACAATAGTGTCTAATGAAACTGATTTTTCTTCAAATCCATCTTTTAAAATTTGAAGATATTCAATATGGTCCTTTGTTAAACCATATTCATATAGATCAAGATATTTAAAAGTTTTCTTAATAATTTGCTTTGTAATTTCACCTTTTTCTGAAGAAAGTGCAAAATCTAAAACTCTATAAATTAAGTGATTTGCTAACCTAGGTGTATTTCTTGAATAGGATGCAATGTACTTAATTAGTTCGTCATCTAAATTTAAATTTAACTTTGAACAAGTGATTTTTAAGATTTTGCAAATATCTTTTAATGTGTAATTAACTAATCTTCCAATGTAACCAAACCTATCTTTAAGAGGTTGTGAAATTTCATTGAATTTTGTAGTTGCTCCAATTAATGTGAATGGTTTTAATTTCATTCTGATCGGTCTAGAATTTCCATCTACACCTATGATTAAGTCAAAAACAAAATCTTCCATTGCAGCATAAAGAAATTCAACAACATTTTTATTAATGCTGTGAATTTCATCAATAAACACAATATCATTTTCATTTACAACTGATAAAACACTAATTAAATCAGCTTTCTTTTCAATGTTTGTTCCTTGTACAAAGTGAATTTTGCTACCTTTTTGGTTAGCTATGATAGTTGCTAAAGTTGTTTTACCCATACCAGGCATTCCATAAAATAAAATGTGATCTAAAGGTTTATTTTGAACTTTAGAACTCTGTATCATTGCTAAAAGTATTTGTTTCAATTTATCTTGACCAATGAATTTTTCAAAACTATGCGGTCTTAAATCTATTGTCTTCATCTTTTTGAGTTGCTATAAATCTAATGCTTTCTTCTACCATATCTTCGAGCGATTGATTTAATTTAACATTTTTAACTGCACTTTCAATTTGACCTTTGGTAAATCCTAAAACTAATAATGATTTATATAACTCATCTTTCAGTTGTAATTTTTCAGCTTTTTTAGCATCTCCATTTGTTAATATTTTTGCTCATTTGTTACCTAATTCAAAACAAATTAAGTTAGCCATTCTTTCAGTAACAAACGGAATTGATGCTAATTCTTCAGTTTTGTGATCAACGATTAAGTGAGCTACATATTCTCATCCTTTTTCAAGAATGCTCATTGCAATTTTAGCGCCTACTTTTTCTATACCAATAAGGTCAATAAATAATAACCTTTCTTTAAATTCTTTGAACCCATAAGTGTGTGTCATATAATCTGTTCTGTATTCAAATAAATATAGTTTTGTCTTTTGTCCAACTTCTCATCTTTTATCGTCAGCAACAGTTACTATGTATCCATCTCCTTTTGATTCTAAAATAATGTTTGATTTGTTTTTATAAACTATTTCTCCGATTGAATATAATTTCATTTTTTGTCCTCCACTTATTTAGTAAAAACTCTCAAAAAGGAACAAAAAAAGAACAGTTGCCTGTTCTAGTTTATAAATTTAATTAAATTATTAGTTGTTACGATCTAATAAAGCTTTGTACCCTTGTACTTTTTTACCTTTATAAAATCCACAGAATTTACATACAACATGTTGTTCAATTTTGTTTGAACATTGCTTGCAATTTACAAGGTTAGGTAATTCTAATGCTGAATGACTGTTTCTTTTGTGTTTACGTTGTTTTGACGTTTTACGTTTTGGAACAATGGCCATTGTTACCTCCTTTTTAATATTTCGACTAGTCTAAAAGCTTTTATATTATAGTATAAAAGGTAAAAAATAATAGTCCATTTTTAGATTTTTTAGTGATATTTTCTAATGTAAAAAATAAGTAGCAAACGCTACTTGTAATTATTTGATAAGTGAAACTTCTGTTGAAGAATCTAATTTTTGAACCACTTGATCAAGTGTGATTAATTCTTTTTTCAATAGCTCTGATGTAACGATTGGAAGGATTACTGCACATAAGAAACCTATAATTTGTAAAATCATATGTTTTCTAAATAGTGATGCATATTTTAAATCTAATTTTCCATTTGCAATTAATGCAAAAATAGATTTTCTAATATCTAACATAAATACTATGCAAATTACATTAAGAATTCCAAATATAAGTATCAATGTTACTAATCATCATTTAGACATAAGTGCACTCAAATCTAAAAGTGAAATTACAACATTTCATGAAGTAGTTGATTTTTTGCAATTTGTAAGTGCCATTAAAAATACAAAGTATGAAAAACCTGAAATAAGCACAAATATAGAAATAACTAAAATTGCTATGTTGAATTTAGCTAATTTTGGTTTCAGTTCTTTAATAATACTTAACATAATATGTTCCTTTCAGGTTACTAAACATATTTAGTAACCAAGTATTTTTAAATCATATATAAGTAGTTATATTCATTAGCATTCTAAAAAGTCATATATTTATATTATAATAATTTTATTCATGAAAAGTTTTATTGCAAGAAAAAAGAACATTGTCGGAATTGTGGCTGAATACAACCCATTTCATAACGGTCATATTTATCAAATAAATTGAATTAAACAAAATATTCCTAATGCTTATATTGTCGTTGGAATGACAAACAAATACACTCAACGTGGAGAATTCCCTATTGCATCATTCAGACAAAGAGCTAAAATAGCAAAAAAATATGGAGTTAATAAAGTTATTAAGCTTGATGATAAAAAATCAATTCAAGCAGCTCATATTTTTGCATCAAACGCTGTAAAACAGCTTGCTAAACATAAAATAAAATACTTAGTTTTTGGCTCTGAAACAAATGATATTGATTTGTTTTATAAAATCGCAACAACTATAAAAGATAATATTGATGAATACAATAAGAAAATTAAGTTCTATTTAAAGCAAAAAGGAACAGGATTTCCTAGAGCAGCTTCCCAAGCTTTATCTGATTTAATAGGAGTAAGCATAACTTTACCTAATGATATTTTAGGAATAGAGTATGTTAAAGAAATTGTTAATTCAAATTTAGATATTAAAGCAATTTCAATCCAAAGAACAATTCCATTTCATTCAGATGAAACTATGTCTAATTTTGCAAGTGCTTCAAAAATTAGAAGTATGATTAAAAACAATGAAGATGTTTCTACGTTCACGCCTATGAGACTAGTTTATAAGTCAAAAAATGATATTGCAAGTACTTATAAAAAGTTTAAGAAAATAGTAAATAAAAAAACACCTCAACAATTAGCTTCAATTAAAATGATTGATGAGGGTATGGAAAATTTATTTAAAAAACAAGTTAATTTAAATGATGATTATTACTCATTTATTGATGCATGTGTATCGAAAAGATACACAGGAAGCAGAATAAAAAGAGCATACCTTAGTATATTATTGAATATTAAAAAAGATTAATTTAATAAATATAAAACCCTCAAGGTTCCAATTTCTTCTTATTAAATTTTTTAAATAAGAATTTAATTCTTACATAACCATTCGTTTTATTAATAATTACATTATGTGTAACATTGTTGCACATAATTTTTTTTCAAATTAACTTTTTAGTCTTAAATGTAGAGACAGAAATCTTTTTAAATTTTGGGTTGTATTTTAGAATCTTGTATCTTTTGAAAATTGAAGTGTTAAATAAATCAAAAAATCTATCTTCTCAATTAATAACTGAATTTAAATTATTTTCATTGTTATTGAATGACTTAAATGGAATTTGATATCCAAATAATTTAGGTGATATTAACAATAAATTTAAAATGTTTGATAATAATTCTGTTTTGTAAATTAAAACATCATTAAACTTATTGATGAATGAATTAGGATCGAATATGAAGTTTAAATTGTTTTTAGCAAAAACAACTTTATCATAGTCTCCAAAGTTTCTTGCTTTATATGTATCCAACTTAGTAAATACATCATAATTGTTGAATAGTTTACATACTTTTAAAGCCTTGTCATAGCACTTTTCATATAAAGTAATCTGAGTTACGGCTACAGCTAAATTATCAATTGCTTTTTTGATTAATTGAATATGAGGTTTATGAATATTATTTTGCTTATCATTAAGAAAATCAAATAAACCTGAAATGACAATACTAGAAATTTCATATTCAATTTGAAGTCACTTGTAAATTTTTTCAAAATCTTTATGTAACTGATTATCTGAATTTGCAAGAGATTCTAAATCCATCATTTGTGTGTTCAATAAATCAACATACTTTGTCTCATCTGATAATGTTTCATTATTCAAAATTTTTTGAACATCGAAACCATTATGTCTACTTAATAATTCTGCAAACGAAGTTATATTATCGAACTTAATAATTCCTTGAATTTCAACATTTAATTTCTTTAAATTAGAAACAAAACTTTTCAACTTATCTATTTTCTGTAAGAAAATTTGCTCTGTATTTGTTTTTGATGATAATAAATCAAAGTTATATAGAGAATATAAATCAGGTAGAACAATAACAAATTTTTCATCAATGTTTGAAGTAATCACTTTTAGCACTTGCTCATAGCAATTTTGAATAACTTCAACATTTTGTGATTTAATAATTTGAGAATCCAAGTAAATAAATGTTTTATTTATTTTTGACGAAATTTTGGATCATAAACATTTCGAAAATATCATATGAATCAACTCCTGAAGTTTTTAATAATTTATCTGTTTTAGCTAATTGTTCAATTATTTTTTGCACTCTATCAAAACCAAATCTTTTTAAAATCATCACGTGAACAAAAACTCTTTTTTCATTCATATTTAAAGCTTGTGAAATTTCAGAGATATTAAGTCCTAAACTTTGATATCAGTAAATTCTATTTACTAATGTAAACGTTGAAACAAAGTTTGCAAACAATAATATAACAGGTGTGTTTTCGTTTTTCTTTTGTTCAAAGATCTTATACATAGCTTGAAAATCGTCTCTTGAAATAGCATTAGAAAATTGAAAAGGATCATCTGATGGGTAAGGTGCAATGGTTTGCTCAATTATGTCTTCTGTAATCGTTTTGTTTAATAAGCACAACTTATTAATTTCATTATTAATAATTTTTCAGTCATTAGGTAATTTTTGTAAAAATACCAATGCAGTTGTTTTATCTATAGAAATATTATTTTTCGCAAATTCACTTATAACATAGTCTGCAAGCTGTGTAGGCAATAATGCAGCTATTTTTTTAGGTTTTTCGCATAGTTTTAATGCATCGTCGCTTATAACTCTTTTATTTATTATTTCTGTTTTGTAAATTAAATAAACACTAATATTTGAATCAACTGATTTTAATAAATTTAATAAATACTCATTTTTAGAATTATCTTTAGATTTTGCAGGTTTGCTAAAACTAATATTCTCGAGGATAATTAGTTTTCTAGAAGAAAATAAACCATTGCTTAACAAAATCTCATTTAATGTATCAAACGAGCTTAAATATGAGTTGACGTCAAAAATAAAAACATCTCTTTCAAGAACATCTTTTTCCTCAGATTTAATTATTGACTTAATGTATTCTAAATCAGTCCCATAATATAACTTCATATCATTCCTTTAAATTCAAATATTAAAATTATTATACAAAGATATTCAAATATTCTATTAGCTCTTTATTACTGTATGAGTACTAAAAAGGTATAAAAAAATAGCACAAAGTGCATTAAGTTGGTGCCTTAGACAGGATTCGAACCTGCACGGATTTCTCCAGTGGATTTTGAGTCCACGGTGTCTACCATTTCACCACTAAGGCATATTATTTATTATATCAATTTTTAACCATCTAAAAATAAAACAAACTGAATAATCAATTTGTTAAATTTACTATTAAATCAGAAAGTGATAAATAATAAGAATTGCAAAAACAAAACTTCTTACTTAAGGTATTTTATAATTCAGAATTGAACTAACAATAAGAATTTCTTATTTTTTTACTCTTTTGTAAAAATCAATGAAAAAGATAATTAACATTTTACTTACTTATAATAAGCATACTCCTTTAATATATGAAATTTGACTTTTAGCAAAATTTTCATTTAGTAAAAAGCGTATAAAAATGCACATAGTTTTAAAGCTATGTGCAAGGATTATTAGGCATAAATAATAATTGTGAAGATAATTGATAAAAGTAAATAAATTGAAAAGTTAAATACAAACGGAAACTTAGATGGTGTAGGTTTGTCTATTTGTCTTTTTTTAGTTTTTTCCTTTGTATGAAGATAAGCTCTCTTTTCTTCATTAGACATAGACTTGAGTCTTCTTTGTTCTTTAGCATCTTGTAGATTAGTTCAAGACATTTTGAATTTTTCAATACTTTTTTCTAAAAAACCAAGTTTGAAAATAATACATAATAAAGCCACTAAACAAGTAACATAAGCTGGAATTGAAAAACCGTTTATGAGTATGTTGTAATGATATTTTTCCTCAGCTAATAATGCATTATTTTTTCCTAAATATGCACCAACTATCACAAAGTATATAACTAGAAATGCTAGTGATATTAAATAAAATCTAAGTGTTGCAAATTCAAATTTTAATTTATTCAAACTTCTATATATTAACTTTTTCATTAATTGTATTTACCTTCTTTTCATTTTTTAGCTTGTTCATCAGTTGCATAAATATAATGTTTATTTTTCTCAACTGTATGAATTGTTGGAATATTAGGGAATTGTTGTTCATCTAAATATGATAATTCAAACTTAACATCTTGAAATTTTTCATTAGCATTTGAAATTTTAGGTATTGCTTTGAATAAATTAAGTGTGTAAGGGTGAATTGGTTTTGCATAGATTTCTTCAGTTTGTCCTGATTCAACAATTTTACCTAAATGCATAATTTGAACTCTGTCAGCGACATATTCAATCATTGATAAATCGTGTGCTATAAAAATCATAGCAATATTTTTTTGTTTACATAAATCTTTTAAAAGATTTACAACTTGAGCTTGGATAGAAATATCAAGTGAAGCAATCGGTTCATCAGCAACAATTACTTTTGGCTCTGTAATTAATGCTCTTGCTATAACTATTCTTTGTCTTTGACCACCACTAAACTCGTGTGGATAACGGTAAGCAAATTGTTTTAGCAACCCAACATCTTCTAAAGACTTGTAAATTATATTTCTTACATATAAGTTACCTACTCTTAAGAAACGATATGGAGCAATTAAGAATTTAACAAAACTAGCAAATCATCTATTTTGAAGTCACATATCTAAACTTGATATCCCCATAAGCAATCTAATATCACTTAAGTTTGCATTTAAATATTTTGTTTCAATTTTGAATGATTCAATTCCATTTAATCTATCTGAAACGTTTGTTTTATAGACATTTAAATCAATTTGTCTTTGTTTAATTAAAGCATTATTTCTAGATGCTTTAGGCTCTTTGAGTAGTGGTTCAATTAAGTTTTCTTTGTAAAACTTGATAAAGTTAGTGTGATTTTTCTTGAAGTTTTCGAAAATCACATTATCTTTACTTCTTAACTCTTGTTGGAATTTTAATGCTTCATCAATTTCTGCTCTAATGTCATAAATTCTATTTGAGTATTCTTGTAAGTATTTTGCAAGTTCCGAATTAAACACTTCTTGTTTTTGTTTAAGTTCTTCTTTTGCAACTTTGATTTGATCACTTACATTTTGAGGATCTTTAAAGAATTCTACAAACATTCTAAAGAATGTTTTATTTTTTGTTTTTTTAGCTTCTTTATAGTTTTGATGTAACTTAGAACCTAAATGCTGTGATCTTTGAATGAATTTTGAAAGATCAAAATTGTATTCTTTTGAAACTATGTTTTGAAGTTCTTTGATTGATGATTTAAATCTTGTATCCACATTTAATTTTGTATAAAAGTCCTGTGAGTAAGCTCTAAACTCATCTGAGAGCTCAACTAAATCTTCAAATGATAAAAATTTAAGGAAACGATAATTTTGTTTTAACTGTCTATATAAGCTATAGTTAATTAAATAAAGTTTGTATTCATGAAAATATAAGTCTAAAAATGTTGTACTTCTTGCATCATTTTTGTGCATTGTGTATTCATTTTTAACTTCTGCTAAAAAGTTTTTAATTGATGTTTTTGAAATTGACACAGTATCCTTGAAATTCACTTTTTGCTCTTTGTAGTAGGCTTTTTGGTCATTGTATAAATCTTTTAATTCAAAGTACTCTGGGCTAAAACTTGCAAGTTGTTTAACTTTTTTGTATTTAAGTTTAGCTTCCTCAAGGTCAATTTCATCTAAGTCGATTTTTCTGTGTCTAAAGTCAGATTGTTTTTGCTCAAATAATTGAATTAACTTCTCATTATTCTTATAAAGATTGTTAATAACTTGAGAGTTAATTTTTGTTCTCTCTTCTAAATATGCAAAATATGAGTTAAATTGATCATCAATATTGTTTTCAATATCAAATTGAATGTTTTCAGATAACTTTTCTCATTTTTTAATTAATGGGATGTGAAGCTTGTTAATTATTTTTAAGTTTTCGAGTCTTAACAATAATTCTTGTTCTAAAAATGTGTATCTGAAGTTATTTGTTACATCTTTTCAATCTTTTTTAATGTTTTTAATTTTATTTTTAATTATTCCATTAACAATTAATGGTTCTTTTAAAATACTGAAAATTGTATTTTGTCCATTAAGCGATGCCATTGGGTCTTGGAAAATCATTTGTATGTTTTTGTGCATAAATTTCTTACGTTTTTTAGAAATTCTTTTTCCTGAAATGATTTTTCCATCTAATCTAACAAAACCGTTGTAGTCATTATATAAACGTAATAATGAACGTCCGATTGTTGTCTTACCTGAACCTGATTCACCTATGAGACCTACTATTTCACCTTCTTTTAAATCAAAAGAAACATCATCAACAGCTTTGTTAACATTGTTTTTGTTAACAAAGTATTTTTTAAGATTAATAATTTCTAATATTGTTTTTTTACTCATTAAACACCTTCTTAAAACTTTCTAATCTAGCTTGTAATTCTTTTGATAATTCAACTTTTGGAGCATCTGGATGCAATAATCAAGTAGCTGCTCAATGTGTTGGTGAAACTTCGAACAAAGGAGGTTCTTTAAGGAAATCAATTTCTAATGCATATTGGTTTCTTGGTGCAAATGCATCTCCTAAAGGTAAGTTATTCATATCAGGTGGTGTTCCACTGATTGAATATAATCTATCTTCTCTATTTTCAGGAATAGCCGAAATTAAAGCTCACGTGTAAGGGTGTTTTGGTTCTGTGAAAACATCCTTTTTTGTTCCTTTCTCAACTATTTTTCCTGCATACATTACATAAATGTAGTCACAGAATTTAGCAACAACTGAAATGTTGTGTGAGATTAAGATAATTGTAATATTGAATTCTTGTCTAATATTTTCAAATAATGATAACACGGAAGCTTGAACTGTAGGGTCAAGTGCTGTTGTAGGTTCATCAGCAATAATTAAACTTGGTTTAAGTGCAACAACCATTGTAATAACAACACGTTGTTTCATACCACCACTAAGTGTGTGTGGATACATATCGAAAACAGCTTCAGCTTGACGAATTCCAAAACGCTTAAGTAGCGAAATTAAGTATTCTCTTTTTTCTAAGTATGTTGATTTTTTTCATTCAGGATTTTTGTTAAGTGCATCTAATAATTGTTTACCAATTTTTCTAGTTGGGTTAAGTGATGTAAGTGGGTCTTGAGGAATGTAACCGATTTTATGTCCTCTAATTGTCTCTCAGAATTTATCTTTTTCGCTACTGAGTAAGTTAATTCCATCAATTTCCATTTTATCAGCTGTAATAAATGAATTCTCATTTATGTTGAGTAATGATTTAGATGTAACTGATTTTCCTGAACCAGATTCACCTACAATACCTATGATTTCACCTTTTTTGATTTTTAAATCAACACCACGTACGATAGTGATAAATTTATTTCTTCTTAATTTAAATGAGACTTTAAGGTTCTTAACATCTAATAATAAATCTTTGTTTTCCATAAATTTACCCCCTATCTTGTTTTAATAACTTTTGGATCAAGAGCATCGTGAACTCCTAATGCAACAAAGTGAAGTGAAACTGAAATTAATAATAAGATTGATGCAGGTAAGATTAAGATAAATGCGTTATCTCCTGCTTGTGATGCTGCGTTAGATAAAATCGTTCCTAAGTTAGCGCTATCTGATTTGAAGAATCCTAAGAATGCAAGTGATGAAATTTGCATAATAATTGATGGAATAGATGCAACGAAGCTTGTTGAAATTTTCCCAATGATTGCAGGTAATGCGTGTTTGTAAATTAATCTAGCTTTTGATGCACCGATTGATTGTGAAGCTGTAATGTATTCTTGATCTTTAACAGTAATTATGAACATTCTTGTACTTCCAACCGATCTAACTCAACCAATAAATACAAGTGCTATTCCTAAAGTTAAGTTTGATGTACCGAATGTAGCAGCAAAGATTAATAATCAAATCATTGTTGGTGGCGCCATAAAAATATCAATAAGTCTCATTATTGTTGTATCAATTCAAGTTCCAACGTGGAAACCTAAATAAGCACCAATTGCAACCCCGATAATTGTTTGAATTGTAGCAACTATTAAAGCTAATTTAATTGCTTCTCAAGTTCCGACTCAAGACTGTGTTCATATATCAACTCCAGCTTGGTTTGTTCCTAAGTAAGTAGATAATGAAAATTGTGGATTGTGATTTAAGATAGCCTGAATGTATTCTCTAGCTTTTTCAGCTGAAATTGATGGGTCAATTTGTGATTTTTCTAAAGCAATACCGATATTTTGGACTTTGTTAAACACGTAAGCATTAACTAAAACTTTGTTTGTTGAATCTGAGATATCAACAATTTTGATTGCATTAGCAGGATTATTTTCGCCAAAGTAAATAAAGTCTCTTCATAAAACTCCACCATAATAATCTCTACTTGCTCAAGTATTAATTAATGTCTCATAGTTATCAATGTGACCTTGAGCAGGATATCAAGGACTGCTCATTGGTGGTAGTCCTATAATGTTACTTGTTGATGAATCAATGTATTTACCAACTTGCATTGTTTGTGGGTCAATTGTTCAAATTCCGACTGAATTATAAAGTGGTTTTGTAGCTGAATACTTTGCAGTTTCAGTTACAAAAATTGAAATTACTAAGATAGTTATAAATACAATTAATGCGGCAACTGCAACTCAGTTTGTAAAGAAACGCTTAATTATTTCAACTAAAAGTTTTTTAGGCTTACCAGCGATCGAATTAAGTGTACTATCATCTTTAGGAGCAAATTGTGAAATTGCTGGACGAATGCTATCTAAAGATAATTTATATTTCTTTTCAAATTCTCTTGCGTTCATATTTGCTCCTTTCTATGATTGTTTCGTTTTTTCATTTTCTTTAAATTGTTTATTTCTTAATAAGTAGTTTCTTATAAATCTTGTAACACTATATGGGTTAGATGCAGAGTATTTAATTCTTGGATCTAAGAAAGCAAACGATATATCTACAAGTATTGTTGTAAATAAGCTAAGTGATGTGAAGAACACTGTTGAGAACATAATGATGTTAATTTCACCATTAGGGAATGCTTGTGTAATAACTTGTGATGTACCAGGTACTCCTCAGTAAGTTTCAATAACAATTCCACCACTTAAAAGAGGAATGTAAGATGGAATTAAAATTGCAGCAAGTGGGATTGAAATATTTCTTAAAACATATTTAAAGAAAATTTCCCTTTTGCTTAAACCTTTAGATTTAGCAATTAAAATGTAGTTTGATGTAAGAACTGTAATAACTTGGTTTCTTGTGTAAGTAATGTACCCTGATAGTGAACCAAGCACGATAACTAAGATTGGTGGAAGTCAACTTAATATCATTTTGCCTACACCATAGGCTTCAACTTCGGCAGGGTTATTAAAGTTAATGAAATTTGGTGGAAAGTTCATTGAGAACAAGATTGAAATAATAATAGGCGCGATAACAAACGATGGAAGCGCTATAAATATAAGTGCAAAGAAGTTAATTGATGCATCAGCAACTGTTCCACGTTTGTATCCTGAAACTATTCCTAAAGTAATTCCGATAAGAGAAGAAATTAAGAAAGCAGGTAATGTGATAATAATAGAGTATTTAAGGTACTTAAAGAAATATTCAGGAATTGTTTTAACATCTGCGTTTTCTAAAAGTGAATTATTGAATGGATATCCAAATGGGTTTGATGGGTTGCTAAATAAATCTCCAACTCAGTAACCAAATCTGATAACTGGATTTAGTTTCATATTAAATCATTCTGTCTTAACATTCTCATAAATCAAATTATTAGGTATTAAATGGTACTTAACTGAGTTTTCAAATAACCTTTTCATCTCACCTGCATTAACTGCTGAAGAATTATTTTCACCAGCTTGCTCAAGTGCTTTTTTAGCAAATGGGTTATCTGAAAACTGAGCAACCATAAGGTAAACTACCATTATAATGATAAACAAAGTAACGATAGCAAAACCTATACGTTTAAATAAGTATTTAAGCATTTTTCTCCTTTCAATTATTTTCCATTAACTGTTCTAATATCTACTCAATATGGAATTTCTGTTTCAAATTCAGGAACTAAATAGTTAGGGTTTTTAAGTGTTTTAGCAAGTATTGATGTACTCATATATGAGAATGCACTCGGTACTGCTCCAACAAAGTTTCCAATTTCTTGTGCTAAATGAACTAAATCTAATTTTGAAACCATTTCACCAGTAACTGGATCTGGATTTTGTGTGTAATCTAATCAGAAGTTTGCATTTAAGTTATCTCAAGATGTATATGAACTTAAGTTGTCTGATTCATCCATTCTGATTAATTTTTCACCATCTCATTTGTACATACCCATAATGTTTGAAAGATGTTGAACTTGACTGTTTGTTAAATTGAATGTAACTTGCTCTGGTGTAATTGATAATTTATTTCCATCAATTTTGATAAATTCACCAAGTCTTTGAGCTGCTTTATAAAGTTGAGGATATAAAGCTTGCATTTTTTGTGCGTATTCAGGGTCAGCTAAAATTGCAAGCATTGCAGTAGTTATATGAGCTCTTTGTGCGACTCCTGTAATACCTGAACCAATTCCGTTGTAGTCATATCCTCATCCAATTAAGTCTACCGGAGATGGTGTTGTAGTTCAAAATCCTCTTCACTCGTCTTTATCTATTGGTTTAATTAATTTAATGTTTAATCTAGGATCTAAACCATTTCAAGCCTTAATAAGTAAATCAAGTGCATTAATAGCTAAAGTTGGATAGTTGAAGAATCTATAAAAGATACTAATATCTACTGTTTTACCTAGGAGAGTAGGGTTTTGAGCATAAACTCTATCGAGTAAGTCTTTCATTCTTGCTTTAAGTTGCTCATAAACAACACTCTTAACTGAATCATCAGCTGTTGTATTAATGTTTTGAGTATCGCTCGGATTAATTAAGTTTCCAATTGCACCGAAATCGACTCTTTGCCCTGTTTGTGAATCAACTACAAAAAATGCATTAACAATATCACTATTGCTTCTTAAACTGTTTGTAGTTGAGTTATCTAAAGCATTTGAATTAATATCATTATCAGGCGCAAGGTAACTTACTCAACCAACTGCAGGTTGTGGTTTTCTTTGCATCATACCGATTGTGTTTCAGTCAATTGCAGCTGATAAAATTGTTTTAAATTCAGCCCCTGTACCTACAGATACTGATTTAATTGCATTTTTAGAAGATTGAGAAATTGCTTCGGCAGTTGACATATTTCACATTACATATGAATAAGCATCATTAAAGTAAGTTGTTGATGAACCTTCTTTTGGTAAAAGTGATCAAATAAAGTTTTTTGTTAATGAACCTTTATTTGATAACTTAACTGAGTTAAGTCCATAGTCATTTGGATCTTGTAACACTGCATCTCTTCTTTTTTGAGTTAAACCTGTAAATGAATATGATGCTTTTTGACCAAATAAATATTGGTTATATGATGAATCATCGAAAATCGCAGCATCAACTAAATAGTTTTGAAATCTTGAAGAGAATTGATTAATTGTTGTTGGGTTATTAACAAACTCTGAATCTCAATAATGCATATTTTTAAATGTTGATTGAGTTAATGTGTCTGAATTAAATTTAGAACCATAGTATTTTCCAGCAAATAAAGTTTTATCCTGTGAAAATCCATATCAGTAGATACCTGAATCTTTTGCAAGTCCATCAATTGATTGAACTGATTGTCTAATTTTGTTGATTTTGACTTCATTACTTTGATCTTCTTTAGTTTGTGGAGTTATGTCCTGATCATTTCTTCTGTTTTTATCTTTAATAAATTCAGATGGTGCTGCAGCAAATTCATATGATTTAGTTATCATATCTAAAATATTTACAAATGATGCAGTTGCATTTTCATTAAGACGTTCAAGCCCAAAATATGAGCGTCCATCTTTGTTAACAACTGAATTTGAACGATCTAATATTTTGTCTAAGCTTACATTAAATAAATCAAACAAATAAGAGTTTGTATATTGTTGTCTATCATCAAAAAGTTTATTTGGTTCAGATAACATCGATCTAATATCATCATCTGCAGTTTTGCTTCCACCATTTTGTCTTCTAAATAGTGTGTCATTCATTTTTGTTCTTAGAATTGAAATATAAAAGTCATCTGCAACAACAGGATATTGTGTTTTATTACCGTTTGAATCAACTCAAAATACACCGTTTCTAATTCTAAATTCCATTCTGTGAGCTAAACCGACTTTTTCGAAGAAGTTAGCTGAGTTAATAGAACGTGGATTAGATGAAGTTCTTTTAACAATACTTGTTGTGTAGTAATCTACATTAAGCACATCATCGTGTTCAGTTGGTCCAGGAACTAATCCGGCGTCATCTTGATCAAAAACAATAGCTTCTAAAATTGGCTTACCATTTGGGTCAGTTAATTTAGTTCCGTTTTCTTCTTTTTGAACATATAGAATGATTGCGTCAGCTAAATCTAATTTAAATCTTTGTAATGTAGGTTGTAAGATAAGTTCTGTTTTTTTGTTTGTAATTCCAGCTTCAGAAAGTGCTGATTTTTCAGTGTTAATAAATTTTGCCTTACCTGAACTTTCTAAAGAAATAAGGGATGAATAAGTTGTTCAAAGTAATGGGTCAACTGGATTACCATATCCAGCACTTGCATCTCATGGATATGTGCTTGATGAATAAACTGAGTTATATACTTCTTGATAAATTTGTTTTTGAGCGAATCTATCACTAACTTTAGATTTATTGAATGCAATATTAGGATAAAGAATGTTTTTAACTTGTTCACTAGTTAAAAAGTTATTTTTACCAGCATTTTCATCAACATAATCTTGTCCATGTGAAGCTAAATCATCTTCAATTAATTGGGCTTGATAATTTCTAGCTAATTTATTATGAAGATTGAACTTTTCTAATTCAACTTTCATTTGTTCTGCATATTGAGAATTGAATTGATTTTCGATTTTGACAAGTTTTGCTCTGTAGGCATTATCAGCAGCATTGAATTTTTCACTGGTTTTGTTGTATTCAGCTTCTGCAGATTTTACTTGTTCTGTTAATTCGTTTAGCTTTTGTTGTCTTTGTTCTGCAAAACTTGAGCCCATTAAGACATCTTCATTAATTAACTGTGTTAATTTATCTAATGTATGTTTCGCAATTTCTTGTTTAGATTTAATATCTTCAATTTGCTCGTTTAAATCTTGAATATTTTGTTCTAGCTGACTAATTGCTGATTTGAATTTTTGTGCCTCTTCTGAATTTTTATCTTCTAACTTCTTATATTCAGCAGTTTTTTCTGCAAAAGATTTTTTATTAATATCAAGATTAATATTTTGGTTTTCTAACTCTTGCTTTAATTTTTCAATATTAGAAAGTGTTGCGTTATATTGTTCTGATTTAGGTGTTGAACCTTCTTCTAAAACAACATTATAAGATTTATTCGTGTAGTTCCCTAATATATCTAAAACTTCTAAGTTAACATCATTGTTTTTAGGTAAATTATCAACTGCTAAAATTAACGCAGCTAAATCGTTTGAGCTAGACACCAAGGTATAAAAGTTTTTTTCTGATTGTAATGAAACTAATTTTCTAAATGAATTTGTATTTTCATTTTTAGCAGCTCTATATTCAGTTTCAGTATCGTGTAATTGTTCATAAAGAGCTTCTTTTTTGGCGTAATACTCTTGATATTTTGCTCAAGCTTCATTAGCAAGATTTGTTTCTTGGACAGATAATCTTTGATAATTCGCTCTCTCTTCACTGCTTAAAGGTGGTTTTTTTGGTTTATCACCTGTATTCGAACACGAAGCAATTACTAATGGTGATATTATGGACAAACCGGATATAGCACCTAATAATAATTTTTTGTATTTTTTCACGGATACCTCCTTATTTTTTATCTAATTTGAAAATTTTGTTTCCTAATTTAATTCATTGATTTACTAAATCTGATAAGTAATCAAAACTTTGTTTATAGAAGTTTTCATCAAGTAAATCAACCCCAACTTTTTTAAGAATTTCAAGTGGATAATCACTTCCACCGGCTTTTAAGAAATTGTCAATGTAGTTATCTAATGCTTCTTTACCTTTTTCTTTATATTGAGCAAAGAAGTAATTTGCTGTTAATTGTCCAACTGCATATTTATATACATAAAAACCATAGTAATAGTGAGGCACATAAATTGAGCCCAAGTTTTCTTTAGCTACATATTTAGCTTTTTTACCCTTCTTAGATTTGTATTTGAATTTAAGTGAATTTTCGTGGTAAAGTTTTGAAATTGCTTCATAGCTTCCTGAAACACTTCCTTCTTCTATACCTTTGTACAAGTTGTATTCGTATGAAGCTCATTCAACTTGTCTTACTACTGTACCAATAAACCCTTGAATAATTTTTGATAAGATTTCAAATTTAAATAGGTCGTTTTTAGATGTTTTAAGTAAGTAGTCATATAACATTGACTCATTGAAAATTGATGCAATTTCAGCCAAGAAAATTGGATATGAACTAAGTGGTAATGGTTGATATTTAGTTGCAAAATATGAATGCATTGAGTGACCTAATTCGTGAGCTAAAGTTTCTACTGAATCTAATTGACCATCAAAGTTCATTAAAATGTACTTCTTATCAATTCCATAAGTTCCACCGATACTGTAAGCTCCTGAACGTTTGTTTTGGACACTCATAAAGTCAACTCAATTTTCTGTTAATGCTTTGTTAGCTTCGTTTGCGTATTCTTCACCAAACGGTTTTACAGCTTCATTAACTAAATCAACCGCTTCTTCAACTGTGTATGAGGTTTTAATATTTACAAGTTCTCTTAATGTATCTCATTTTTCCATTTTTGACTTATATTTAGCTTTATAGAATTTTTTGTATGCTTCTGAATATTTAGCTAATACTTTAATGTTTGAAGCAACTTGATCAAATAATGTTTGTAAGATTTCATCAGTAACTTTATCTGAATTAGTTAACATCATAACTGCTGATGGGTATTTTCTAACTTTTGCAGCTACGGTTAAGCTCTTAAAGTGTTGGAATAAAGTTTCTGCTAATGAATCTTTGTGTTTATAGTAAGCATCCCAGAACTTTTCAAAAGCTTGCTTTCTAACTTCTTTTTTATCTGATTTAAGTAATTGATTTCTATTTGTTTTATTTAATTTAATTTTCTTTTTGTCTGATAAATCAACATATCCATAATCCAATTCTGAATTAGTAATAATTGAGAAAATGTTGTGTGGATCAGGTTCTCCATATGATGTTTGCAAAATGTATTCTTCAACATCATCACTTAATTTATGTTTATGTTGTTCAATTGTTTCTTCAATTTGCATTTTGTAATCTGCTAATCTTGGATCATCTTTTCAAACTTTCATTTTGTCCAAGTTTGCATAGAATCTATTAATTTCAGAACCAAATTCAGTTTCAAGTTGATTATCTAAAAATTCAACATCTTGTGATTTTTTGATAATTTCAGGATCAATTAAATTAACATTTTGCTTGTTACTTAAATAATTAGAAACCTTGTTACTAATAAGTGTTAATTGCTCACTAACTTTTAAATCTTCTAAATACGCTTCAATTGAATCATATTTTGAATCTTTATTTTCAATTCTTTCTTTGTATAGTGCTACATACTCGTCAATTCAGTCATCTAATTTTTTACCTTGTAAAATGTCTTCTAAATCTCAACGATATTTTTTAGGTACATCTTCATATTTTCTGTATTGTTTTGCTTTCATAATAACTCCAAATAATTAAATAAAAAGTTTTGTAGAACTATAAATCTACAAAACTTTAATACAAAATTTAAAATAAATTAATGTTATTAAAAGGATGTAAATCTATAGCACCAATGGTTAAACCAAAGAGTAGAAATCTTTTATGCTTTTCTACCAATATAGAAGTTTGCCAACCTCTATATTTCGGCTTTTATATCCTTTCAATATTCGTCTTTGCATGCCTGCTAGAATATTTACTTTTATTAAAAGCTCCTCTATAGTATTTATTACATAACAGATTTCATTTTTAATGTAATCTGTTATGTTTTTGTTAACAGAATACACCAAATTAAACGTTAATATGAAATCAACGAATATTGGTGATATTAATAATTCTGTTTTTCTGCATTTTCATTTTTTTATTATAAACCATAATATTGATTTATTTTTAAAAATTAAAATATTTTTATATATGTGAGTAAGGGATAAATAAAAAATAGCATTACTAAACTGGGACGCAAAATATGGACAATACCGTATTTTGTGTTTTTATATTAAGGAGTTATTATGAAACAACTAAAAGAAGAACAATGACTAGAACTTTTTTCAGACTATGATGATTATAAGAAGAGTTTAATGTCAAAAAATGATTTTGAAATTAAATATCGAGCGATAAGAGGTGTTAGCTTTTTTGACAAAAAATCTACATATTCGAAGAGGAATTTTTTAGAGAAATATAAAAGATATAATTTAGGAATGACAAATCTAATATCACAAACAGGTAAATCTTCTAAAAAAGGTAAAGGATCTGGGAGACCTAAAAAATCAAAAATTACACCAATGGATATTGTTAAAAAAGAATGAGAAAAAATGCCAAAAGAACAATTGATTGAAATTTTGGAAATTTTTAAAGATTCATTCGATAGGAATAACTTTGATGTTGATATATCTAAAATCAAAAAAACTTCTGTTTCAACTAGAAAATTAGCGATTATATTTAACAGATCAAAATCAACAATTCATAATTGAAAAAGCAAAGAGCAAAAATCTAAAACCAAAAAAATTGATCATAAAAATGATGAATTAATATTAGAAGCTTTTAAAAAGAATAAATGTATATTTGGAAGAAAAAGATTAGAAAATTACATTAAACAAAAATATCAGATTTTGCTTAATTATAGGACTATTGGCAGAATTATGAATAGATTGCAATTACATTGTTTAATTAGAAGAAAGAAAAAAGATAGAGAAAGAAAAAACACAAATGTTAAATTTGTAGACCTTGTAAAACGTGATTACAATGGAAAAACCAACCAAATAATCGCAACAGATGTTACATATATTACAGCACCAAAAGATTGTGAAAACAATTTTGTTTTTTTGTCAATTGCCATTGACCACAAAAGTGAATTTATTGTAAATTACAATTTGTCAAAAATAAATGATTTAGATTTAGTTATGAAACACATGTCAAAAATAAAATTGAACAAACAATGAATAGCACATTCAGACCATGGTTTCCAATATTCATCTAAAGATTATTTGCAAACAATATCTAAAAATAATGGCATTGTTTCAATGGGGAGAGTTGGCAACTCTCTAGACAACAGAGAAGCAGAATATTTCTTTTCCATTTTAAAGTCTGAATGTTTAAAATTAATTGATATAACCCAGATAACTTTTGATGATCTTAGCAAAATAATTAATGAGTTTATTTTTTGATACAATAATGAAAGAATTCAATCAAAATTAGATTGAAAAACACCCCAACAACATTGAGGTGTTATTATGTCTAATTAAACCTTCTGTCCATTTTTAGTGTCCCAGTTTATTACTGCTACTTTTTATAATTTGTTAACTTCAATGATTGCCGAATATTTTTTATTTTTAACTAATTCAATAACTTTGAAGCTAATTTCATCTTCGATAGTGAATTTTGTTGATTTAAGTAGTTTAGTTGAATTTGTCTTAGTTAATAAATAAGTTTTCAAGTCCATAGCTTTTTCATCATCACTTATAAGTTCTTCATCAATCTCAAGTTGCTTAATTAAATCAGACATTTTAACGTTTGAATGAGCTTTAGCTCTTTCAAGTGAAATTTCATAAATTTGCTCATCATCATCGTATTCATCATAGATTTCTCCAATGATTTCTTCAATGATGTCTTCAATTGTAATGATACCTAAAACATCTGTAGAGTTGTTGTTTTCAACAACAAAAGCCATTTGAGCTCTTGCTGCTCTCATTTTTTCAAGAGCACTTGAAAGAATTGAGTTAGCTGAAATGCTTGGAACTTGTTTCATATAATTAATCACTTTACCTTTTTTAAGTGAGAATATGTCTTTTAATAAAACAATTCCAATAAGTTGTCCATCTTTTTCAATTGGTAATCTTGAATAGTTTGTATCCTTGAATATTTCAATCGCTTCTGCTACACTAGCTTTATAAGAAATGTAAGTTACATCTTTTAATCTAATGTAGTGTTGTGCAACTTTTGTTGAATCTAAATCTAAAGCATTTTGAGCTAAAATACTTTCTCCGGTTTGCAGCACCCCTTCCTCGTTAGCAAGTGCTAGCATTGATTTAATGTCACTTTCTGAGTTTGTAACATAAACATTTTTGCTAAGCTTGCTAATAAAGAAAGTGATTGGAAAGAATATTCAGAACATTAGTTCATTGAATAAACAGAAAACCTTTAAGTATCTAATTGGATTATTTTTAGCAATTAATTTAGGTGTTATTTCACCAAATAATACTAAGATTGGAGTAACTACTACTGTTGAGATAATAACAACAAGTGAGTCATTATCAGAAAGATATTTTGATAAAACATAAGACATTGTAGCTGATGAAGCTACGTTAACTAAGTTGTTACCAATTAAAATGGTACTTAGAATTTGATTGTATTTTTTAACTTGTTTGTCAATTAACTTTCCAAATCTATGTTCGTTTTCAACTAATTCATAAACTTTAGCAGGTGAAACTGTTGAGTAAGCAGTTTCACTTCCACTAAAGATACTACTTAAAATAAATAATATAAGCATAACTATGCATAAAACAATTGTAATTACTGTTTTACTATCCATAGTACACCTCTAAAGAATTATTTTTTTGGTTCCTATAATAACCGGAGTCCATTAAAATCCACCTCTTTCATTCGTCATATCGTCTAAAAATTGTACATACTTACCTGTGTAAATTAAAGTTGCTTGACCAGGTTCACCATTACGGTTTTTAGCAACTGATAGGGTCACAGGGATTGATTCGAATTTTTTAACTTCGTCATCATCATTGTGTGCTGATTTTTTAAGTTTCTTTCTACTTAAGAAAATAACAATGTCAGCATCTTGCTCAATTGATCCGGATTCTCTAAGGTCACTTAATTGTGGACGCTTGTCTTCTCTATTTTCAACACTTCTGGATAACTGTGATAGAGCAATAATTGGAATTTTAAGCTCTAGAGCAAGGGTTTTTAGTGAACGTGAAATCATCGCAACTTCGTTTTGTCTATTTCCTGTTGCTTGATTTCCACCTGAAATCAATTGTAAATAGTCAATTACAATTAAGTCCACTTTGTTTGTGTTTTTAATTAAATGTTTAATTTTAAAAATGATTTCATTAATTTTTGATTTAGGATCATCATCAAATCAAATTTGATTTTCATCAGGTGTTCTTTGCATACTTGAAACAACGTGATGAATTTTCATTAAATCTTCATAATTGTTTTTTAAGAGTTTGATATTTTGCAATTTGTACATATCTATTAGTGTAGAAGTTGCTAAATATCTAGTTGTAAGTTCTGATGTAGGCATCTCAAGAGAAATAAAAGCTACATTTTTTGGTTTACCATCTTTCATTCCTTTTTCAATAATGTTTCTTGCAATGTTTAATGCAAGCGCGGTTTTCCCTACCCCTGGACGAGCAGCCAAAATAATTAGCTGACCAGGTTTAAATCCTTTAACATATTTATCAATTGCATTAAATTCTGTAAGAAGAGCTTTTTCTTCATTTTCATCATTCTTAAGGCGACTAAAGTATTTCTCAAGAGCGCTTTCAAGTGAAATAAATTCACTATTTTTGATTGATAAATTATTACTGCTAATAATGAAGTTTTCAACATCAGTAACAATGTCTTCTCAAGTAATTTTAGGATTTTGCCCTAATACAGCTAAATAATTACTAAAGAAAGCTTCTGCTTGTCTTCTTTTGTGAAGTTCAATTAACTTTTCAACATTTGGCAAAAAGTTTTCATCTGAAGAAAGTGTCGAAACAACTTTGTTTAATGTTTCAATTGATAAAGGAGCTCATTCAAGACTCGGGTTTTGAGCTTTGAATTTAGGTATTTCGTTTAAAAGTGTGTTGTAATCAAAAATGTAATTTTGATTAGGTTCACTTGCTTTTCTAGTTTTTAAAAATCTAAATAATGTAGAGTATTCAGGGTTGAAAAATGCTTCAGGGACAAGGTAGTCTAAACCAAGAGATTGTTTTTCAGTATCATTAATTATCGTACTTAAAACTTGTCTTTCGATTTTTTCATCTTTGTACAAAGTATTTGCTAAAGGACGAATTGTTGTTTCAACTCACTTGTATAAAGAGTTTTGATTGTTTCTATTATTTCTTAACATTTTTAATTTTAATTTCCACTCTTAAAGTTGCTTTTATATCTTTGTATAAAACAATTTCAACATCGTGCAATCCTTCTGAAACTAAATGCACTTTTTGGATTGAATGTTTTGGTAACTTGTAACCTAATGAAGTTAATTTTTTATCAACATCTTTTGTAGATACTGAACCGTGTACATTTAAATTAGAATTTCCATCAATATTAGCTTCTAAAGTAAATTCTAATCTTAACTCTTCTAATTTTTCTTTAAGTCTTAAAGCACCTGTTCTTTTTTCATGTTCATCAGCTGATAAATCATCTAATCTTCTTTGTAATTGTCTTGCAGTTTGTTCATTGTATGGAACTCCAAAACCATTTTTAACTAAGTAGTTTGAACCATAACCATTTGATACTTCGATAACTGTGTTAGCTTTTCCATCTTTACAATCTTTAATTAGTATAACTTTCATCTTTTAACTCTCTTTCTGTTGTTGTTATTGCGTGGTGCACATTGTTAACAAATGTTTCTAATTCTTCATTTGAAATAGCAGCAGCTGTTCCAAAGTGTCCACCTCCACCAACTTGCTCAGTAATAATCTGAACGTTTGTATTTATACCTCTAGCACTAAGTTTGTATAAGTTTGTCCCCTTAAGTCTTGCGATAACGAAGGAAGCAACTCTACCTTTTGTTTTAAGAAGTTCATTAGCAGCCATTGAAATAACGTCAGCTTCAACTTCGATTGGAGAATATGCTAAGTAGCAACCTTTTTTAACTTCTTGTGCATTTTCTAAAATAGTATTAATTTGTTCTTTTGTTGTTTCATCAATTTTAAGAATTTCGCTTCCTTCAACTACATTTGCGCCTTTTGATTGCAACCAAGCACTTGCTTGGAATGTTCTAGCTGAGACTGATTTTGTAAATTGTACTGTATCAACTAAAATACCACCTAAAAGTAATTGAGCACATAATGGCGAGAATTTTCATTCCCTATCTGTGAGCATAAAAATTTCAGTAACAATTTCTGAAGCTGAAGAAGCTGTTGTTTCAACATAAATATTTGTAACGGGACAATAATCAATTTGTTTTCCGACTCTGTGGTGGTCAAATACGAAAATATTTTCCCTGTCTGCATTTAAAATAGCATCCTTATTATCTGTACGACTTGGATCTGAATTATCTACAAACACAACTAATGTGTTTAAGTCTGTTAATCTTGATGCTTTATTTGCGCTTATGATAATTTTTTCTAAGTTTAAATCTGTATCTTCATAAACGTTGTTTTTGTGACTAAGTTCATCTCTAAAATATGTTGTAGTCATATCGAATGATTCAGCACATATGTAAGCTTTCTTACCTCTTTGATGAGCTAAATATGCAATTCCATATGAAGAACCTAATGAGTCCATATCTGCTGATTTGTGTCCATAAACAATAACTTTTGTAATTTGGTCGCTATCAAGTTTTTTAAGAAACTCATCTGAAATTTTCTTAATTTTAGTCATATTATTGTTAGACACAATTTCGATATTTGAACCATAATAAATTGCAGTCTCGGTATCACTGAAAATCGCAACCTGGTCTCCTCCACGGTTTTGAGCTTGAACTAAAGCTTTTTTAGCTTGCTCTAATTTCTCTTTAAGCGAGCTTCATCCTCTAGCAAACCCAACACTAAGCGAAAGTTTACCGATTGATGTGTCCGGAACATTCTTTTTAATATTTGTAAATAAAGAAAACTTATCTTTAGACATATTGTAAAGTGAAACCTGGTCTGTAATAACAATGAACTTACCATTTGTATATTGTCTATAAATTAAGTTGTATTCTTTTGAATATTCATTGAATGTATCAATAATTGTTTTATTAACTAAGTAAAGTTGCTCTTCAGATAAGATTGATTGATACATTTGGTAGTTATCAATTTCAATTTCACCAATAACAGTTTTTTGGTCATGAACTTCATTTTTAAATAAAGTTTCAGTTGTAATATCACGAATAATTATGATGTTTGATAATGGTCAGAATTGAGCTTCATAAATGTTTTTATTATTTTCAAACTCAATTTTAGTTTGATTCATATCAAGCTCTAAAAATTCTTTGTTATCTGAAATTGTTGTAAAAAATGTCTTAATGTGAATATCAATAAAATCTTTGTGAAACTTGTTTTTGATAAAGTTACTTGCTCAAATGATTTTATGTTCAGCATTGTAAATAACAAATCCGATGTTATTACTTGACATAATATCTTCAGTAAATGAATCAAAAGAGTTTTTAACAATGTTTCTTGACCTTGCAAAAATCTTTGTAATTCAAACTAGTGTAATTGCTAGTGATGCAAAAACTAAAATCATTGCGACAACAACTAAACCAATTTCTCAAGTTAATGCAGTTGCTTCGTTATTTTTTACTAAAATTGAAGTTAGCAAAATAAACAGAATTACAAAAACTACACATAAACACGAAAGTAAGCTTATTTTGTATTTTGTTTTCATTCAAATCCTTTTTGTTTGTGTTGTAAAAATTTAAATATTTAATATTTAAATTATATAAGTTTTGCAGAAATTGTTATCAATATGTTTTATTACATCGAAAATATCTACAGCAATATGATAAATAAAACAAAAACTCACAATTAATGTGAGTGATTGTGTGTATGGAATGAAAGAATTAATGCAGCAAAGATTACACCAATAAATAAGAATGCAAGGATGAAATATCATTTTTTCTTCGACATATGTGAATGATAAAACTCAGGAATAAACTCAATTAAAGTAGTGAAAATGAAAATTCCTGCGATTGCTGACATCATCATTCCTTTTAGTATTCAGTTTTTCTCAATTGCTGCACCTGCATAGCAACCAATTAGCATAAATGGTAAAAATAATGAAAGCCCTAAAAATGATAATAACAATGATTGAATTCTTGAGTATCCTGCTTCTCTAAGTCTGAAATAGAAGATTGTTTCTTCAGGGATTAAGTGTAAAACTAAAGAAGCAAAATAAGCCATAGTAAGTGAGTTTTCGTGACCGTTTGCTGCTAAATTTAAGTTGTATCCTAATAATAATCCTTCTGGAATTCTGTGAGTTAAAAGTAGTAACAAAGCAATAACTTTTAATTTATTTGAAGCTGAATTAATCGCTTCTTGTTCAGCTTTAATAATTGACTCATCATTTGAAAAGATGTAATCAGGATGATAATGAACGTGTTTTGAGTTATTATAATTTTTACTTTGTCTTAAAAATATATTTTGATTTTTATTATATTTCTTAACTTCGTAAAAATGTTCTGAATGTGGGTGTGAGAAATCAAAATCACCGTGCTCGTGTTCATCACCGTGATCGTGGTCGTGAACAAATGCGTTTAACTTTCTATTATTTGATTTTTTAAGTTTTTTATTAATTTGATAAGTAATTGCATACTTAAGCGTGAATGAAAATAAGATACCTACAGCAAGACCGACAACTACGACTAAAATGCTATACCCATAGACGTTTACATTGTCTGTTCATGCACCTTGATTTGCTAATTCAAGCGATTCTCTTAAAAAACCAAATGTAGCTAACACTAAGAAAAAACCTGTTGAAAATGAGTATAAATAAAATGACAGATTTTTTCAACCATTCTTACTTAATTTAATAAGTGGGAAAATGAATGAAAGAATAGTTGGTATAGCTAATAAGCAAAGTAATGTGACAAGTATTAGAATGAAGTAAGATAACCCTTCATTACCTGTGCTTAATTTGAGGGTTTCGAAAAAATCTCTAATTATTTGCATTATTCTTCAGTTTCGATGTTATGATAAACATCTTGAACGTCATCATCCTCTTTTAATTTGTCTGCAAATTCTAATAATTTGTCTTTCTTTTCTTGATCATATTCTACATACATATCTGGTACATATGTTACTTCACATTGGATAAAGTCAATTTGACCGAATTTATCTTCAATTGCATTTTTTAAATCTGTGAAGTTTTCAGGTAATGTTGTTAATACAAATGATTCATCATATGTTTCAACATCTTCTGAACCATTTTCAAGTGCAACTTCCATTAAATCATCTTCATTAACTAATTCTTTAGCAATTTCAATGATTCCTAATTTTCTGAATGGATATGGAATTTGACCTGTTTTACCTAATGTAGCATTTTGTTTGTTAAAGTATGACTGAATATTTGATTTAACTCTGTTAAGGTTGTCTGATAATGTAACAACGATAAATGTTGCTCCTCCACCTACAGTAGCGTTAAAAACAGTTTCAATAAATGCGTTTGCATTTTTATCTCCAGCTGCTTTTGCAATTGCTCTTTCAATGTTGTCTTTTGGCATATTTTTTGATTTAGCCTTAGCAATTGCTAATTTTAAAGCTGGGTTAGTATCAGGATCTGCTCCTAATCTTGCTGCAACAAAAATTTCTTTAGATAATTTTTGAAAAATTTTTCCTCTTGCTGCATCTTGTGCGCCTTTTCTATGTGCTATATTCGCTGCGTGTGAATGTCCTGCCATAATTTATCTCTCCTAATCTATATCATTTGGTTTATAAATTGAATCTCTTTTGTGTTGTGAGATTTTATGTTTATATTCAATTTTCTTAATAACTTCTTCTGGTAATACTGATTTGATTTGTTCATAGTCATTTAAGTGATCTAAATAAAAATCAAGTTGAGCATATGATAAACCTAATTCATCTTCATCAGTTTGATTTTCTCATAATCCTGCTGATGGTGCTTTGTTAATAATTTCACTTGGTACATTTTGAAGTGAAGCTAAAAATCTAACTTCACCTTTTGTAAGATGACAAATCGGAAGTAAATCAACTCCTCCATCACCATACTTTGTGAAGTAACCAATGAATGTTTCATCTTTATTATCTGTTCCTAACACAAGTAAATTATTTTCTTGAGCTAGAGCATATAAAGTTGTCATTCTTAAACGCGGTTTAATGTTAGCAACTGCTAATTGATTTTTAACATTAACTTGCTTGCTTAAAGCGTTAAAAGCATCAGTTAAATCAATGTACTCAAATTTATCATCAAACTTTTCTTCAAGTTTTTTAATATGTTCTAAATCACTTTGTAACATTCCATTGACTGACATCACAACTCCTTTAACTTTTAAAGGAAGTTGTTTTGCTATTGCATACACAAGTGAAGAATCGATCCCTCCACTGATACCTACAATAAAACCATAGCAATTAGCTTCTTTTGCTTTTGTTACTAAAAAGTCTTTAATAACTTCAACATAAGATAATCCATTTTCTTTGTCATAATATGGTTTGTTATCTTTATAAAACGTAATCTTACCCATATTGCCTCTTTATTAACTAAATTGAATATTTTTAACAAAATATTAATTGTAAAAATATACTTAATTTTACCATAACAATCTAAAAAATAAACTGAATATATTACTTTTTAATTGTTTAAAATTCAACACACTTGTTTTTTATAGTCATATGAAAAATGAACTAATTCAGTCTCTAGTTCATAATTTGTTCTTTTTTGGATTTTTTTACTAATAAGATGAAATAATGATATTATTTAATGAATATATTTTTATATCGCGAAAAGTAAAAAGTGTAAAAAAGGAGGAAAATAATGCAAAAAAAACAATTTTTAGTTTGAAATAACGAAAATATGAATGTTATTTTCAAGATGGCTTTCACAGGTTTGATGTTAGCTATTTCTATTGTTTTCAGCATTATCGGAAGTTTCATTCCATTTAATTCATTTTTAACTTTCAATTTCCTTTTAATTTCAGCTTTTTTAACTGCTTTTATTATCGATATTCAATATTCATTAATAATGCTTATTTCAAACTTTTTGATAAGTCCTTTTATAACAATTAAATCAACTACATTAGATATTGCATTTCTAGGAAACTTTATTCTTTTATTAATGCAAGGTGTCTTCGTTTTCAGTTCTTATTTATTTGGAAAATTATTATGAAAATCTAAGCTTAAAAAAGAACTTTCAACCCTTTTAATCTTAGGCATAAGTTCATTAGTAACAATTGCAATAATAACATTTTTGAATACATTTTTATTTAACTTAATTTATTTCAAATTATTCAAGCAACTAGATGCTGTTTCGTTTAATGAAATGATTGCTAACTATGATAAAAAATTCAAAGTTTTCTTCTTTGGTATTCCAAATTATTTTGCAGGTTCTATCGCTTTATATTTATCATTTAATTTGAGCAATATTGCAATAAATTATTTTATAATTTATATATTTATTTTTACCTTATCTAAAACTAAGTTTTTAGATAACATCCTAAATAATTTCACAGTGAATAAGTGTGATTCATAGAAAGGTGTTTATGTCAAAATTTAACTTTAAAGAAATTGATTCAAAGTGAAGAAAAATCTGAGCAGAAACTAATGCTTTTGAACCAAAAGATGATTTTAGTTTACCTAAAAAATATGTCTTAAGTATGTTCCCTTACCCAAGTGGAAAATTGCATATGGGACACGTTCGTAATTACTCAATCGGTGATGCTGTAGCTAGATACTTTAGAAGAAAAGGTTTCAATGTCCTTCACCCATTTGGTTGAGATGCTTTTGGTTTACCTGCTGAAAATGCAGCAATCAAAAACGGAACACATCCAAAAAGCTGAACATATCAAAACATTACATCAATGGATGATGAAATTAAAAGATTAGGAATTTCATTTGCTTGAGATTATGAAACAATCACTTGTGATGCCTCATACACAAAATGAGAACAATACATTTTCATCAAACTTTGAGAAAAAGGTTTAATTTACAAAAAGAAAAGCTCATTAAACTGATGTGAATTTGACCAAACAGTTTTAGCTAACGAACAAGTTGAAGATAACAAATGTTGAAGATGTGGAAATCAAGTTATTCAAAAAGAAATGGATACTTACTACTTAAAAATTACCGAGTATGCTGATGAATTACTTGAAGACCTTAAATCTCTTGAAGGACATTGACCTCAACAAGTTCTTACGATGCAAAAAAATTGAATTGGAAGAACTGAAGATTACAAATTAACATTTGAATTTGCAGATAACAGTCAAAACACACTTAATGTCTATGAATGAAATTTAGATTACATTTCAAAAATTGATTATGTTGCTATCTCAAATAAACATAAATTAGTTGATGCCTTAAAAGAAGCAAACTACTTTAATCAAGAAGCTTTAGACTTACTTGAAGAAATCAACTTAAACTTTGTTAAAAAAGAATTTTCAAAGAAAATTTTTATCAAAACACCTTACACTGTTAAAAATCCTTTCGATAGTAGCTTAGTTCAAGTTATCATTACTGATTTTGCATCAAATAATCCAAACAAAGATGCAACTATCGTTTCATCAAATAATCAAACACACACCACTTTTATGGAAGTTAACCATTTAGACTTTTTAGATAATAATTTAGTTCAAGTTGAAGAAACTAAATTAACTAAAGAAGTTAAATACAACTTACGTGACTGAGGTATCTCAAGACAAAGATATTGAGGAACACCAATTCCTCTTGTGCACTGTGAAAAATGTGGAACAGTTCCTGTTTCGCTTGACCAATTACCTGTTTTATTACCTGAAGAAGTTAAGTTCACGGGTCAGGGTAATCCACTTTTAACTAATGAAGAATGAATGAATACAACTTGTCATCTTTGTGGTTCAAAAGCAACAAGAGAAACTGATACATTAGACACATTCTTTGAATCAAGTTGATATTTCTTAAGATATACAACACCATCAAACTTACGTGACGAAGTTATTTTCAAGAAAGAAAACTTAGATTACTGAAATTCAGTTGACTTATACATCGGTGGAATTGAACACGCTATTTTACACTTACTTTATGCAAGATTCTTCACCAAAGCATTATCTGACTTAGGTTTAGTAAACTTTAGAGAACCATTTGCTAATTTATTAACTCAAGGTATGGTGCTTAAAGATGGTGCTAAGATGTCTAAATCAAAAGGTAATACAGTTGAACCTGGAGAAATGATTAACACCTATGGCGCTGATACAACTAGATTATTTATCTTATTTGCAGCTCCTCCTCAAAAAGAACTTGAATGAAGTGATTCAGGTGTTATTGGATGTTTTAAATTCATCAATAGACTTTACGATAGAAGTTCTGAAATTGATGTAAATTCAGACTTTAAAAACATTGACAAGTCAACCTTAAGTGCTCAAGAAAAAATTGCAAGACTCAAACTTTACCAAGGAATGCAAAAACAAAAGAACACATTTGAAAGTGATGATAATTCATTCTCATTTAACACTTTAGTTTCTTGAACTATGGAAATTATGAATGAATATGATTCAATCACAAAACCTGAATTAATCACAGAAATGTTCTATGTTTTATTAAACATTCTTGAACCATTCATTCCACACGTTGTTTGAGAATTATCAAGCAAATACTTTGACTCAAAAAACCTATATGACTTTGCTATAGATAATTCTGCATTAGAAATGGATGAAGTAACTTATGGAATTACAGTTAACGGAAAAGTTAGAGCTGAATTAACAGTTTCAAAAACAGCACAAAAAGAAGAAGTTTTAGAAAAAGCAAAAGAACAAGTAACAAAATGATTAGAAGGTAAAGAAATCGTCAAAGAGATCTTTGTACCTGGAAAAATCGTTAACATTGTTGTAAAAGACAAATAGAAGGAGAATGATGACTTTTAATGAATATATTAAAAAAGCGAAAGCTGATAAATCAGGCTATATAACATTCTTTGAAACACCAGATTTTTATTCAATTCCTGGTGGTTTTATGGAAACTGAGGTTACAGAAAAAGTTCTTGTTGAAGATCTTAAAAAGAACCGTGAAGAATTACTTAAAGAATCAGGAAGAGCAGTTGTTTTATATGCAAAACCTGAATCAACAGATGAAATTGTTTATGGTAACTATGTAAAACCACTTGAAGTAATTTATAAAGCTACAACAGATTCATTTATCGTAGTTTATAAAGTTATTTCACAATTCTATTTACCTAATGGATTCAAAATGCTTGAAACTCTTCCTGAAGGAGTTCAATCACACGTTGAATATAAAGGTTTCATAGGTTCAGAAAATGGAGAAGGTGGAGCATTTGTTGACTTGCCTGCTACATTATCTAAAAAAGAATTAAGGGAAGTTTATGACTACTTGCAAACTTTCTCAATTTTTGCAGGTGTCGGAATTGACCTTGAAGAAGATAAACCACAACAATTTGCTGATTCCGATTTTATTGGCTTATTTAAAACTGAACCTTTATCAGGAAGACACTTTACATTCACAAGTATTGTCGATTTAACAAACAGATACTTTGAAGGTAGAACTGATAGATTCTCTGAAGATTATGCAAGTGCATTAATCGCTACTTTCTTAAACCACATTTCACCTGTAGTTGTTCCAGAAAGACTTGAAATTTTCAAAGAACCATACAACAGATTTTGATACCAAACTTACTTAATTCAAGCTACTGCAAAAATTAATGAAATTCTTCAAGCAGAAACAGAATTAAAAGGTAAGATGACACAAAAATTAAGTAAGCAACAAACAGAATTCTTACTTAGAGAAAAATTAAAAGCTCTTCAAGAACAAATTAAAGAACTTAACCCATCTGCATCTGATGATGAGTATGCACAAATCATCAATTCAAAATTCAAAGACATCTTCCCTGAAAGTGTTATTAAACTTATTGATGCCGAAACTAAAAAATCAGAAGAAATGGTTCCTGTTTCTCCTGAAGCTTCAATCATCAAATCATACATTAATACTCTTAAGAAACTTCCTTGAAGAAAAGTTCAACACGAATTATTAGACATAAACAGAGTTAGAGAAGTTTTAGATAAACACCACTATGGTTTAAATGAAATTAAGCAAAGAATTATTGAATACTTAGCTGTTATTATTAAAAACAACCAAGTTAAAAAACTTGATGAAAATAAAATCAAGATTGATGATAAATTTGAAATTGACCTTTCATTGTTTAAAAACAATGAAGAAACAAACACATTTAACAATGTTCCTATCTTAACTCTTGTCGGTCCTCCTGGAACAGGGAAAACATCACTTTCAAAAGCTATCGCAAGTGCTTTGAATAGAAAATTCGTTAAAGTTTCACTTGGAGGAGTTCATGACGAAAGCGAAATTAGAGGACACAGAAGAACTTACGTAGGAGCTATGCCTGGAAAAATCATCAAAGGAATGATGTATGCAGGAGTTTCAAACCCTGTTGTCCTTCTTGATGAGATTGATAAAATGGCATCTGATATGAAAGGTGATCCAGCAAGTGCAATGCTTGAAGTTTTAGACCCAGAGCAAAACACAAGATTCCAAGATCACTACTTAGAACACGAATACGACTTATCAAAATGTATTTTCATTGCTACAGCTAACTACTACGAAAACATACCACCTGCATTAATTGACAGGGTCGAAGTTATTGAATTATCTTCATACACATTGAGTGAAAAATTAAGCATTGCTAGAGAACACTTAATACCAAAAGTGCTTGAGCAAGCTACTTTAGCTGAAAAATACTTCCAGATTTCAGATGATATGCTTAAATACATCATTCAACATTACACACTTGAAGCTGGAGTCAGAGGTCTTAAACGTACATTAGATAAGATTGCTAGAAAAATAGTTGTTAAGACTTTTGATGAGCCATCATTAAAAGAATATGTAATTACACTTGATAAAATCGAAGAATTACTTGGTGTAATTAAATTCAAACAAGAAGAAAAAGAAGAAGATGTTGTTCCAGGTTTAGTAACAGGATTAGCTTACACATCATTTGGTGGCTCAACATTGCCGATCGAGGTAACTACATACCCAGGTAAATCAGAAATTAAGTTAACTGGTTCACTTAAAGAAGTTATGCAAGAATCAGCTCAAATTGCTTTAACTTTCGTTAGAGCAAATGCTGAAAAATTCGGTGTTGATGAGTTTGATTTTGAAAACAATACAATTCATATTCACGTACCTGAAGGAGCAGTCCCTAAGGATGGACCAAGTGCTGGTGTAACATTTACAACTGCAATTATTTCTGCTCTTTCAAAAAGACCAGTTCCTAACACAATTGGAATGACTGGTGAAATTACATTAAGAGGAAAAGTCCTTGAAATTGGTGGTTTAAAAGAAAAATCATTTGCAGCTAGTCAAAAAGGACTTGAAATGATTTTCATACCTGAAAACAATATTAAAAACTTAAAAGACATTCCTTTTGAAATTAAAGAAAACTTAACATATGTACCTGTTAAAACATATGATGAAATTTACAATGTAATTTTCAATAGTCAAAAACCTTCTAACGAAATAAAAGCAAAATAATAAAAAATGCAAAAGCAGTTCACACAGAAAAGTTTTACATTTTTTACAATTAATTTTGTCGTTGGTATAGGTTTTATAACTACAATATCAACAATTATGAACATATCTTACTGAGGGTATCTTGTAATGATACTCTCAGCATTTATATGCTTCGGAATAATGTTGGTATTCTCTAGATTATCAAATCAATATAATGATCACTACGGTGGTTCGTATGCTTACGCAAGACATTTAGATGATGATGTTGTTGATGGTAAATTAACAAAATCAAAGAAACGCGGTCTTAGAAATCTTGTTTTCTTCATCGGATGAAACCAATTTATTCAAACACCACTTTTATCAGCGATTGCACCTTTATTCTTAGCTGATGTTGTTGAAATCATACTACCTAAACCAGAAGAATTTCCTCAACACAGCTTAGTTATGTGAATAGTTAGAGGGATTTCGATCTTACTATTCATTTCCATAATTGCTATTTCAACAATTGGATTAAAAACAAATAAGAAAATTATTTTCATTGCCTCATTATTTAAATGAATAATACTTATCTTAGCCATCTTTGTAATGTTAGTTGCTGTTTCAAAGGAAGCTACATTACCTGACTCGGCTACATACAAAAAAGTTACACCTCAATTAATTATCGCTGATGTTCTTTTATTTATGTATGCTTTTGCAGGAACTGAAGATGTTGCTGCTATGGCTAAAGATGTTAAGTTCAAGAGTTTTAGAAAAATATTATTAACATCATTAGCTTTCATATTTGGATTTTATCTAATATTCTTTTCACTCTATTTATTCATACCAAACTCATTAAAAGTAACTAATGGAGATGGCTCAAACGAAATTTCAAAAATATACACCTATGGATTAGGTGCATTTGGAGTTTCTATCTTCATTATTGGATTATTATGTAATGATTTAGGATTTAGAATTTTTCAAACAGTTGCGACTGCTAGAAAGCTTGTTCCTCTTTCTGAAGATGGTTACTTATTCAATTCATTGCATCATAAAAATAAAAAGGGTGAATTTAAAAATGCGATCGTTTTCTCTACAGTTATAATAATGATTTCAATGATTACATTATGACTTGTTCCTACTATATTCTTAGATAAAGAATATAGCGATGAGTTCTTCAAAGCAACAATTATAACCAGTTCGATTGCATTATTAATTGAAGACTTAATCACATTCTTTATAGCATTCAGATTAGCTGCAAAGAAAAGAATTTCAAAAATACCTGTTTGAGAAAAAACTATTTACATTATTGATATTTGTATAATGTCATTTATCTTATTAATCACATTCTTCCCTTGAATTTTAGGTGGCCAATGAGAATTCAAAAATACAGTATCAATTATCATTTACGTAGTATTTATTGGGGTTGGTTTTGCACTAAAACTTCTCAATAAATACAAACACAAATTCAAAATTTACAATAAATGAATTGCTAAGCACAATAAGCAATTTGATAATTTAATTTTTATAAAAAATAAATAACCAACTTCTGTAGCTGGTTATTTTTTAATAATTATTTTTAATACGGTCGTAGTTCTTTTGATTTTTAAGAACATACGCATCATATAAATCTTCATATGTAAACCCTAACATTACAAATGAACCCAATGCAACTTGAAACGCGTGTTCGATATTTGATTTATTAACTTTTTTCATTATGTTTGCTAATGAAATAAATAAATGTTGGAATTGAATGTTTATATCCTGATTAATTATTTTTGGTTCTATTTCAGGTAGAACATCAAATTTATAAGCAAAATTAACTAAGAAATGGATTAAATCAGCAAATTCTTCAGTTACAGCTAATTTATTTACATTCTTTTGTGATTTTCAATATTTAAAACTTTGAACTTCATTTACATATTCAGCAGCTTCAATTAAAAGCGCTAGAGTTTTTTGAACTATAAAGTCTTCTTTGTTAAATGTTGGATTAAGACTTAAACTTTTTTCTCTGATTTTATTATCCAATTCTTTTTGCATCTCAAATATCTTTATTAAATTCATGTTCTAATTATATTACAAATAAATGTTTGTATATTTAAACTTTTACAGCTTGCAGACTATGCTTTTAGTTTTTGAGAAGTTAAATAAAAAATCAGAGAACTGAATCTCTGATTTTCAAATTATTCGTTTACGAAGTCTTCTTCATAATCATCATCAGATGCATATGAATCTTCAAATGAGTTTTGTAATTCTTCGTTTTCTTGTGCTAAGTCACTTAAAACTTCGTCTAAGTCACCCATTTTTTCAGATTCTTTTAATAAGTCTGATGTGTACTTGTTAAAGTCTTCTGAAATGTATACATTACCATTTTCATCTTCAAGTGTATCATCTAAGATAATTTTGTTTGTGAAGTATGAACGTGGGTCGCGAATGTCATATTTACCTTTAAGTTGGTAATTTGAGTTTGTTCCAGCAGGAATTTTGTGACCTAAAATAATGTTTTCTTTAAGACCGTCTAAGTTATCAACTCTTTCTGCGATTGATGAGTTAACAAGAATCTTAGCTGTTTCTTGGTATGATGCAGCTGATAAGAATGAGTCACTTAATAAAGGAGTTTGTTTTGCTCCACGGATTTTAACTTGACCATAAGCTGGTTTAAGTCCTTGAGCAATTAATCTTCCATTTTCTTTTTGGTAGATGAATGTATCCACTAAGCTTCCTGTGAAGAATTTTGAATCTCCTGGGTCTGTAATCATAATTTTTGAAAGCATTTGTCTAATAATGATTTCAATGTACTTATCTGAAATTGTAATACCTTGTAAACGGTAAAGTCTTTGAATTTCTTTTAATAAGTAGTTTTGAACTGCACGTGTGTCAGCAACTTCAAGAAGGTCATTAATAATAATTGGTCCTTCAAAGATTTTTTGTCCTGGTCTAAGTGTTTGTCCAACTTTAACACGTAATTTTTGAGAAACTCTACCTGATGTTGTAACGATTTCTTTTTGTCCATTTGGTCTTGTTGTTTCAATTTCAACAAGCATAATGTCATTTTCTTTTCCGTTTTTATCTCTAGCTGGTGCAATTGAAACAACTGTTCCAGTTACAGGTGAGATAACAGCAGGTTTTCCTCAAGGTTTTTCATAGGCATCGATAAGTTCAAGAAGACGTCCAAATCCTCCTGTAATATCTTCAACCCCGGCAACCCCTCCGGTGTGGAATGTACGCATTGTAAGCTGTGTACCAGGTTCCCCGATACTTTGTGCAGCAACAACCCCAACAGCTTCACCGATGTTAACTAAACGGTTTGTTGCAAGGTCTTTTCCATAACAGTGAACACAAACTCCATTTCTTGTATGACAAGATAATACTGAACGAATTTCAACTTGGTCAATGTTGTATAAGTTAACAATTTTGTCAGCCATTTCAGCTGAAATTAATGTGTTTGCATCAACAATAATGTGACCATTTGCATCAATAATTGGTTTGTTTGTGAATCTTCCTTCGATTCTTTCTTGTAATGACTCAATAACTGTGTTTGTTTTTGTATCTCTAATGTCTTTTACAACAAATCCAAAGTCTGAACCACAATCAACTTCTTTAACAACAATACTTTGAGCAACGTCAACAAGTCTACGTGTTAAGTACCCTGATTTAGCTGTGTTAAGGGCTGTATCTGTAAGTCCCTTACGAGCCCCGTGAGTTGATGAATAGAATTCGTAAGCACTAAGTCCACTAAGGAATGATGATTTAACAGGAACTTCAATTGTTGAACGAACAACACGGTCGTTTTCAGCATCGGCTTTAAGAACTTTAGTGTTGTTACTCATAAGTCCACGCATACCAGCTAACTGTGTAAAGTTAGATGAGTTTCCACGAGCCCCTGAAGTGAACATCATAAATAATGGGTTATCAATATCTGATTTTGTAACTTCTTTAAGATCTTTTTCAATAGATTCTTTAACTTGTGATCATTTTTGAATTGTTAAGCTGTAACGCTCATCATCTGTTAAGTAACCTTCAAGGAAGAATTGTTTTAATTGGTCTGTGTATTCTTCCCCTTCTTTGATCTTTTGAGCTGTTGTATCTAATGTTGTAATATCATTCATTGAAATAGTTGTTCCTGATATTGTTGAATATTTGAACCCTAATTCTTTGATATTGTCAAGAATAGAAGCAACATAGTTTGTATATCTGAACCAAACTCTTTCTAACACTAATGTGTAGTCATTAATGTTTCATTGTCTCTTAAGTTTGTGTGTTTCTTCATCTGTACCAATGATGAAGTTGATTCTTTCGAATTCTTCTTTAATGAAGTTTGAAATGTTTGTTGCGTGAATTGTAGGAATACGTTCACCTGCATAGTCAATTAATGCAGCACAGTCATTGAAACGACTTTCAAAGTTGTTTACATCTGTAGAATCAATAACACCTGCGATGTCTTCCATTGTTACAACGGCAACATATTTTTTGTACACATTAAGAACAATTTTTGCAATGTCTTTTTTGTTTAATCCCAAGTTGACAGGGATATCTTTAAGATATTCGGCAAAGTTTGTTCCATAAGGCATTGTGTATTTGTCTAATGCATTTTCTGATGTGTCTAATCTTTCTTTTTCAGAAACTGAAATTGAGCCATCTGCATTAACTGTTTCTTTTCTTACTATTGATTTACCAAAAATAAATTCAAAATCTGATGGGAATACTTTGTTTAAGATGAATTTACCTACTGTTGAGAAAATGTAAGGATTTGATGTATGTAATTTAACTGAATTTTTATCTAATTCAGAAACTGGTAACACAACTCTTGTATGTAAGTTAACAATACCATTTTCATAAGCTAACATCATTTCTTCATAGTTAGCAAAGATTTTACCTTCATTAGGTTGTCCTGATTTTTCAATAGTTAAGTAGTAAAGACCTAAAATCATATCCTGTGAAGGGTTAATGATAGGTTCTCCATCTTTTGGTCCAAGGATGTTTTTAGAAGCTAACATTAATTCACGAGCTTCTCTAACAGCTTGATCTGAAATAGGAACGTGAACAGCCATTTGGTCCCCATCGAAGTCGGCGTTGAACGCTGTAGTTACTAATGGGTGTAATTTAATAGCTTTTCCTCTAATTAAAACAGGTTGGAATGCTTGAATTGATAAACGGTGCAATGTAGGAGCACGGTTTAAAAGAACTGGTCTTCCATCAATAGCTTTTTCAACATATGGTCAAATGATTGGGTTTAATGAGTCAATCATTTTCTTAGCTGATTTAACAGATGTGATTGAAGTTTCATTCTCTAATAATTCTTTGATAATTCAAGGTTCGAATAATTTAGCAGCCATATCTCTTGGGATACCAACTTCGTGCATTTTAAGAGTTGGTCCTACAACTATAACTGAACGACCTGAATAGTCAACACGTTTTCCTAAAAGGTTTTGTCTGAAACGACCTTTTTTACCAACAAGTGCATCAGAGATAGATTTAAGAGGGTGTCCATCTTTTGATGTAACTGGTGTAGGTTTCTTTCTGTTGTTGTCAATTAAAGCATCAACAGCTTCTTGAATCATACGATACTCGTTTTGTTTAATTAACATAGGAGCATCAGCTTCGTTTCATTTAGCTAAACGGTTGTTTCTGATAATGATACGACGGTAAAGTTCATTAACATCACTTGTTGAGTGTCTTCCACCATCAAGTTGGACTAATGGACGTAAGTCAGCTGGAATAACTGGTAAGTTGTAAATCAACATATTTTTTGGGTGTTGACCTGATTTAATAAATGAGTTGATGATTGTTAAACGTTTGTAAAGTTTTCCTCTTTCTTGTTCTTTTGTTGAAGAAAGATTTCCATTCTCATCAGCTTCTTGGTTAATTAAATCAATTTCAGCTTGAACTTTTTTAGCTTCTTCTTCTAAATCAATGTGAGTTAATAAATATTCAATTGCTTTTGAACCTGTGTCAATTTTAGCATCTGAATATTCGTGAATGATTTCGTTGTATTGATAGAAGTCAATACCGAAGTCTTTACCAATTTTAGATTCAGCATATGTTCTTAGTTCATCTAAAGCTGTAGCGATGTCTTCGTATTCATCTGTATCTTTATCATACATTTTTAACATTTCCATTAATGCAGCTTCATAAATGTTTGCAGCTTCGTTAATGTCAATGATTGTGTTTTTCTTTAATGACTCTAAACCTCCATCTTCTAAAACGATGTGTGATTTGTAATAAATTAATTTTTCTAAGTCTGCTTTTGTTACTTGTTTTGAAGAGTCAGCAACTCTAAGTCCAAGTAATTTAGCAATAATTGAGTGATCGATTTTGAAGAATCAGAAGTGGACAACAGGGTTGTGTAATTTGATGTGTCCCATTCTGCTTCTACGTGTTATTTTAGGTAAAATAACTGGTTTGTATTTTTCACAAGCAGGTGTTCTAGTACATACTGAGTTTTCATCACTTTTTTTGTATTTTGTACCACAAACAGGACATTTGTAGTCTGTTGTAGGTCCGAAAATAAGTTCATCGAATAAACCATCTTTTTCTGGTTTATATGATTTATAGTTAATTGTTTCAGGTTTTGTAACTTCACCGTGAGATCATTTTAAAATGTCTTCATCTGTTGCAAGTGAGAGAGTAATTTTATTGATTTTATCTTCTACTGATTTAGCATCGAAATTTGAATTATTCATATCAATCTCCCCCTGTTTCATGTGAATCTACATAGTGATATTGTTCACTATCATCGTAATCATTGTCGTAGTTTTCTACTTCAGTTGTTTCAAGTTTCATCCCAAGACCTTTAAGTTCATATGAAAGAACGTTAAATGATTCTGGAATACCTGGTGTAGGTAATTGTTTTCCTGATACTAATGCACTATATAACGCATTACGTCCAGCGATGTCATCTGATTTATATGTAAGGATTTCTTGAAGAACGTTTGTTGCTCCATAGGATTCGATAGCTCATGTTTCCATTTCCCCGAATCTTTGTCCCCCGTTTTGAGATTTACCTCCAAGAGGTTGTTGTGTAATAAGTGAGTATGGACCAACTGAACGAGCGTGCATCTTGTCATCAACCATATGGTTAAGTTTAAGCATATACATAACACCAACAGAGATAGGTTTATCAAATTTTCTACCTGTAATAGGGTCGATTAAAATTTGTTTTCCACTCTTGTTTAATCCAGCTTCTTCTAAACAAGCTTCAATGTCTGACTTCTTAATACCATCGAATGATGGAGTAACGAATTTAACATTTAATTTTCTAGCAGCCATTCCTAAGTGAAGCTCAAGAACTTGACCAATGTTCATACGTGAAGGAACCCCTTGAGGGTTAAGCATAATGTCAAGTGGTGTTCCGTCTTCTAAGTATGGCATATCTTCTTCAGGAAGTACGATTGAGATAACCCCTTTGTTTCCGTGACGACCAGCCATCTTATCCCCGACTTTGATTTTACGTTTTTGAGCAATAGAAACCTTAACAATCTTGTCAATTCCTTCTTCTAAAACATCACCTTTTTCTCTAGAAAGAACTTCAACGTGAATTACAGTACCATTGTGACCGTTTTTAACTTTAAGAGATGTATCTTTTGATGTTTGTGGACGCTGTTGAAGAATAGCCATTAAAAGTTTTTCTTCTTGAGATGGGTTTTCTTCTCCTTTAGGTGATAATCTACCAACTAAAACGTCACCAGCTAAAACTTCTGATCCAACTTTAACAATACCATTTTCATCTAAGTTTCTTAATGAGTATTTAGAAACGTTTGGAATGTCGTTTGTTAAGATATCGTCACCAGCACGTGATGATCTGAATTGAATTGTTTGTTCTTCAATGTGAATTGATGTATAAACATCATCTTTAACTAATCTTTCGTTGATGATAACAGCATCCTCAAAGTTGTATCCGTTTCAAGTTGTAAATCCAACAAGAACGTTTTTACCAAGAGCCATTTCTCCATCTTTGAATGAAGAACCATCAACTAATAAGTCACCAGCTTTAATTTCTTGTCCAACTTCAACAATTGGTTTTTGTTGAATTAATGTACCTTGGTTACTTCTTTCAAAGTTTCTAAGTGTATATTTATCAAAGCTTTCTTTTGTTGTAATTTCTCCTGTTTTAGGATCTTTTACTTCTTTAAAGTGTTTTACGTGGATTTTTGATCCATCAACAAAATCAACAACCCCATCGCCTTTAGCTCTTAAGTTGTATGATGAGTATTTAGCAATATCTGCCTCAATACCTGTTCCAACATATGGAGCTTCTGCTTGGATTAATGGAACTGCTTGACGTTGCATGTTTGATCCCATAAGTGCACGGTTGGCATCATCGTTTTCTAAGAATGGGATAGCGGCAGCAGCTATAGAAACAATTTGTTTTGATGAAACCTCAATGAAATCAATTTCATGTGGTTTACCAATGATATAGCTGTAATCACGTCTAATTGTTAATAAGTCGTCTGTAATGTTGTTGTCATCATCAACGTGAACTGATGATTGAGCAAATGAGTATCCAATTTCTTCAGCAGCTGTTAAGTATCTAATGTCGTTGTAATCTACAACCCCATTGTTAACTTTGTAGTATGGAGTTTTTAAGAACCCTAAATCATTAACTTTTGCATATGTTGCGTAGTTTAAGATAAGACCGATGTTTGGCCCCTCAGGTGTTTCAATAGCACAAATTCTTCCGTAGTGAGTTGCGTGAACGTCACGAACTTCGAATTGAGCTGTATCACGGTTAAGACCTCCAGGCCCAAGTGATGTAACACGACGTTTGTTTGAAACTTCTGATAATGGGTTAATTTGATCCATAAATTGTGAAAGTTTTGATGAGTTAAAGAATTGTTTCATTTGGTTTGTTACAAGTTTGTTGTTTGTAACATTTTTAGGTGTAACCTTGTCAGCTTCTTTAGCCCCCATACGCTCACGAGTTGCTTTTTCAAGTTTTGTTAAAGCAACTGATAATTGACCTTCTAATAATTCACCAACTGAAACGATACGTTTGTTTGTTAATGAATCTGGATCATCGTCTTTACCAATTCCATCTGTTAAGTTGAAGTAGTAGTTAATTGCAGCAACTATATCTGAAATTAATAAGTGTGGCTCAACTGATTTTGGATCGTTACCGATTACTAAAACAGGTTGTTCTGGTTTTTCTTCCATTCATTTTCTAGTTGGGTAAACTCAAACTTTAACAATGTGTGTTCTCTTTGCTAACACCTTGCTGATCTTAATAACGTGGTGGTAAACAATTTCTGGATCGATTCCAGGAATTCTTTCGTATGAAATTTTTCCTTCGTTAAATAAGTTTTGAATTTCTTTAGCTTTTCTAATGTCAATGAATGTTCCTCTTGTAAATGCAGGTTCATCTGCACCTTTAAGGTAAATATCTTTAGCTAAGTATGTGTTTGTAATTCTGTCAACTAAAGAAAGTTTTTCATTTAACATATGACGACCTGTTACAGATAAGTTGTAACGTTTCTTATCAAAAAGCATTCCTGGTAATAATGAACGTTTAGCTTCTTCAGAAATACGGTCACCCTTTCTTAAACCTCTGAAAAGTTCTTCTTGACACGCGTCAAGTAATTCTTCAGATGTGAATTCTGAGTTTAAGATAAGTTTGTCTTTCTTAAGTGTTTCATCAAGTAATTCATTGTTTTCACCAAATAAATCTCTAATTGTTTTTGGTGAAAAACCAAATGCCCCCAAGAATGTAGCTAAGTTAACATTTTTGTTTTTGTCAATTTTAATCTTAACTGCATCTAATGTTGATGATGTAACTTTGTGAGAAACTTCAAGTCAAGAACCAATTCTAGGTAAGATTTCTAATTTGTTGAAAAGATCATCAGATTGTTTGTTACGCACACCTAATCCGAAGTATGCTCCTGGTGAACGAATTAACTGACTAACGATAACTTTTTCAGAACCGTTGATAATAAAACTTCCACCACTTGTCATGTATGGAATTTCCCCAAGTAAAACTTCATCTTCTTTAATTTCACCTGAGTTTTTAACTTCACTTTTTAAAGTAACGAAAACTTTTGCACTAAAGTTCATTCCCTTCGCTTTAGCTTTTTTGATTTCTTCACTTTCACTAGTGATTTTTTTGAAAGGTAATTCTAATCTAACAGAACCCTTTTTGTATTCAAGCTTAACTTCTCTGTTAGCAGCTTCAATAGGGTAAATTTCTAAAAGACATTCTTGAATCTTTTTGTTCATAAAAAGTTCGAAACTTTCTTTACTTGTTTCAAGAATATCAAAAAGTGGAAGAGTAGTCTTTGTGACTGAGTAATCTCTTCTTCAAGTTTTTGGACCAAATTTACGTAATTTGTAATTGTGTTGTTCCATATTTGTCATTCCTTTCTTGCAGATAAACCTTCAATAAGAATAAAAAAATACACCTCTATGTACAATTTATATAAAAGGTATATAAATTTTACATTAAAAATATAATTTTTAAAGGTGTATTTTAAAGCATTTTAAGTGAAATCATAAGATATTTTTTAGTATTTTTAAACCTATGTGCTAGGCTTAAAAATTTATTTTGTAAAATTTTCTAAAAAAATTTTGTTAAAAATCTTTTTTAAAGAATAGTAAATCTTGCGATTTTGGAATAAAATTTTGCTGCTTTTTGAATGAATTTCATAACTTTGAATTATTGATATAAAACTTGAGTTTATCTTTGTTTTTGAAGATTAAATACGCAAGTTCCAACATAATTAAAAACACATAAGCAGGCAATATTAATGGAACAATTTTTGAATACTCTTGAGTCTCTTGATATTTATTAATAGTTTTATAAATACTGATATTCGCAAATGCTCCATAAATAATTGCATTTCTAAATGACTTTTCATATTCAAATAAGTTAGTTGAAATTATTTGATTTTTAATTTGTGGAATTATAAAGTTTCTATAAATAAATCATTTCGAATTACCCTGAGCTTGCATATTTGAAATTTTTCTTCTATCAATTGAGTTAATTGATTCAGCAAACTGCTTGCACATATGTCTAAATGACGAAATTAAGATTGCTGAAGTTATTGCAACTTGACTTTTCATCAGTGGATTAAACATATAAAATCAAATTACTGCAGGTATGATTTTGATAATTATCAAAATAGTTTTGTTAAATCACACAAGATATGAATTAAATAAGTTTTCTGACAATATAAATGAGTAAGCTATTGCGAAAATAAACGCAAGAGCTACAGCCACATAAGCACACATAAAAATGTATAAATAATCTTTATAAATGTCAGTTTTCACAACATCACTGAAGTCTCAAATAAATAGCGATTTAAAGAATAGTGAGAATGTTTTTACGTCTACCTTACTATGGAATAAGCCTGTTAAACTTCAAATAAATATCCCAAAGTAAATAGCCAAAATAAATCAGAAAACATACTTTCTTCAGTTATATTTGAATTTATTTAAGTCTGCTTTTGAATTAATTGTAATGTTAGGTTTAACAAATAAAACTTTATTAAAGAAGAATAATAATCCTTCATTGATTAATATAAACAAGAATATAAAGAATAAGGTTATCCCTATATTTTTTTGGTATTTACTTAAATCACCAAAAAAGAACCCTAATCCATTTATTCCAACAATACCTAAAACTGAAACTCATCTTATGTTTGATTCATAAGATAAGAAGAAGTTGACTCAAAACTTATTTTTGAGTACTAATACAATATTTGTATAGTATGACTTTAATTTTGAAGATCCTTTTGCAATATCATTTCAATATTTTTTAGTATCGGCTGCTTCTATTAAATCATTAATGTACTTGTGCAATCATAATCAAGTAAATCAGAAATAAATAGTAAATGCAGCTAAATAAGGGTCAAAGGAAATTTTAAATATCAATAAAAACACAATTACAGGGAAAGCTCTTAGCAATAAGATAATTATTTTAATAATTAAAGGTATTGATTTGTGTTTATGAATATTCGTTGAAGCAAAAAAACCTGTAAATAAAGCTGCTAGAAAACCTAAAACGCTACCACAAGTTATTGTTTTGACTGTCTGGATAAAGTATTTAAAGTTTAATTCTCATAAGTTTTCAGTTAAGTTTTTGTTATATGACTCAAATGAAAACATATCTGTAAAATTTTTAGCAGCTCTTTTTCAACCTGGATTCGAAACCGGAGAAAAGAAACCTAAATAATACATTGAGACTATTAATAAAATAAGTGCGACTGATATTAATATTCACTTTTTGAAAAGGGACTTATTTTGATATTTTGTTAACTTGGTTTGGTTCATCAAAATAACTTTCTATTTGTTTTTTATCAAATTCATCTTTAATAAATACTTTATCCACTTTTCCTCGTTTAAGCGATATTAACTTATCACAGTATTGGATTGCTAAATTCAAATCATGAATTGCGATAATCGTATATCTATCTTTAGAAAACTCTTTTAAAAGTTTCATAACATTATGTGAATTTTGGTTATCTAAATTACTTGTGAGCTCGTCTCCAAGTAAAATTTGTGGTTCATTTATTAAACTGATTAATAATTGAGCTCTTTGTTTTTGACCACTAGATAACTTATTTATTGGTGCAAGGAGCAAGTTAGAAATTTGTAATCTTTCAGCAAGATTTCAAATTTTATCTCTTCTTTCCTTATCAATAAATTTAAAGAACTTATAAATAAAGTTTTTGTAGTGCTTGTAATTAAATTTCAGATTATCAAAAGTTGAGTAATTAACTAAATTTAAACCATCAGGATCAACATATTCGATTTGGTTTTTATATTTTCTTTTTTGGTTTTTCGTTAAATTTTTAATATCTAAATCATCTACAATGACTGAACCGTTTGCTATAGTGTCAAGGTCATAAAAGGATTTAAGGATTGTTGATTTTCCTGCTCCTGATTTTCCAATTAGACCAACTAATTGGCCTTTTGGAATAGTAAAATTAAGATCTTTTAGATCAAAATTTCCATTATCTTGATATTTAATTACTACATCTTTAAACTTTATCATTCTTAAATCTCACTTAATTTATTTCAATATTCTATTTGTTCATTATCAATTGACTTGTATCCATAGAAACCATTTTTAGGTCCTCAGATATCTTTATTTTGTTCTGATAATGATTTAAACACTGAGTTAATAGCTTTTTTAGCTTTGTCAGTAACTCTTGAACTGTAAACTCCTACATTGTATGGTAATGGGTCTGTCACAGTCAAGAAGTAAATATCTTGTTGTTGTTCCCCTTCACCCGGTCTAACTTCTGGATTAACCTTGTATGAAAACTCTTTACTATCTTTATATTTTGTATATGAGTAAGAACCTTCATTATCAAAGAAAATGTGAATGTTAGCATTAGCTTGTGTAGAAGCTTCAGTTAATTTAGCTTGCTTTATTTTACCTGAGTATGTAACTCTTAATTGATCAAGTGAAACAAATGGTTTGTTTGTTTCTGTATTAAAGTTTTTAGCGAATAATGCTTCTGGTAATAGGTATTTGCTTCCTGATGAACTTTTACCAATACCTATTCCATATGAAACAAATTTTTCTAAATCTTTAGTTTTTCAAGCTTTAATAATTTCATCAGCCATAGTACGAGTCGCAACGATTGCAATTAATCCTCTTTGGTATGGCACTAATTCATTTGAATAAAATCTAGGGTAGTAGCTTTCAGCTCATTCTCCCTTAGGTTCATTTCAACCATTCCCTCAGTCTTTTTGTTTGAAGTATATGCTTTCAGCATCTGCAATCTTCATTAAAGATGCACCTGAATCTTTTGAATAAGTTGCATCTTTAATGTCGCCTTTAAATTGTTTTGTTAATGTTTGAAGTGCAACTGATAAGTTCTCTGAAATGAATTCATCTTTTTTGCTTAATAATGTTCCTGAATTAATGAAAGCTAAATCAGTTTCACCTTTTAATAATTCATCTTTTGCAACATTATATGAATCATCTTCAACTAACTTAATGTTAAGTTTGATTGATTTATCAATCTTTTGAATTTCTGAATTAAATAAATTATTTAACTCAGTTTTGTAAGTGTCTGCATTTTCAATACCATAAGGTTTGATTAAAGAAAGTGTATAAGTAGTCACTTTTTCATCTTCTCTTGCAGAAGAACATTGACCAGCAACAGCTGGTAATGTTGTTAGCGCAAGTAAACTTGCACCAAATAGTAAGCTTTTTGATTTTATTTTCATAGAAATAAAAAATCCTTTCTTTTGAATGAAAGGACATCGAAAAAGAAAGACTCGCTACGCTGGCATTACCCAGTTCAGCTAATAAGAGTATTTCTCAACCTGCGATTAAAAAATAAAAGCAAGTACCTCTGTCCTTGCTTAATATTTTACTTTAAAAATCAAAATACAAAGTTGTTTTTACAATTTTGTTCCCTCGTCATAACTAAAGGCTAATTCTTCATTATTTTCATCATCTTCAGTTGTCGAAATTGAAGCTAAATTTTTATTATTTATAAGTTCATTATAGAGAGTTAAGTCTTCCAAAATTGGATTGTCTTTTTTCTCTCTAACACTTACTCCATGCGATGTAAGTAAAGCTTGCGATTCATTAAATACACTTACTAAATCTGGATTAACTAATGAAGTATGAGTCTGAGTTTCTCCTAAATCAATTGAACTTTCTACATTAACTGTTTGAATAACATGAGTTCAGGTTTGAAATTCTTTAAGAGTACAATAAACATAATGATCTAAATTATCATCAATTGAGAATGAGTTTCTTTTAACAAATGACTCAACATAACTTGAATTTGTTTGAGAGTTAAGTGATTGAATTTTACCTTCAATAAGCATTTTAACAAGTGGTGAAATCGTTTTGTTAAATACTTTAGAAACCCTTCCTCACTCAAGAACTTGAGTATCATCAAAGAAGTAAACATAATCACAGCTATTTTTGATAAATTGAAGATCATCTGTGATGATAATAATATTCATATTATTTGCATTAGCAAATTTGAAAAGGACTCTATAGAATTCATTTCTAGCTTCAGGAGCAATTGTTTTTATGTCATCAGAGATGAATAAAAACTTAATTTCATCCAATGCAAATTTTGTAATTTTAAGTTTAATTTTATCCAATGTATCTAGAGTTTTGTATTTATCTAAATACTTGTGGTGTGTGATTGCTGAGTTTTCAAATGTTTCGACAAATTTAAACATTGCACTTAAATCTTTAACAAACTCAAACTTAGGTGCTGTAGTCGTTTTAGAAAAATCAATTAAATCTGATAACATCTTAGAAACTCAAGTGCTTTTCATTAAAAATTTAATATTAGCAAAACTATTCAATACTTTTGTTAAGTTTTCCGAATTATCATTTTTAAATACAGCAGAAAGTTCAGATACTGTTTTGTCTAACATTTTTTCAATCTTTTTATAACTTGCATTAAATTCTTGGAGCTTCCTGTCTTTATTTTTAATAAGATTCTTAAACAATCTTTCTTGAGTATTTGTTTCTCACTCTAATTCAGCATTTGCGAGTTGAATCGTTTGACTAAAATCATGAACCATAACTTCATTTTTATAACTTGATATATAGTTAAAACGTTTAGATTGAATAGTTTTAATTATTGCTTTATTGCTACTAATTTGATTTTTAATAAACTCAAAATTACTTTTTGATTTACTAATAAATCTATTGATATTAATATCAAATTCCCTAGAAATAAAACTCTTAATCCTACTTACGGTTGTATTTTTATATTTATTTCTGATATCACCAAAGTTTTTATTGATGAAAATATTGACTTCAGACTCAATTTGTGATTTAAGGTGTTCTAAATCTTCTTTCTTCAAGAATCTAAGATTTCAATAATTCTGCTCTCAAAGTTTTAGCTCTTGTTTTTTAATTAAAATATCTTTTATACAATCAAAATATTCAGGACTTTTAAAGACTGCAATTCTTGATTGAATTTCAAAAACATTAATTTGTTTTTTAATTTGTTTAATAGTTGCAAAAATGTATTTCCGAGAATAAGCTTTGAGTTGTTCTTTATATTCTTTGTAAAATGCAATCTCAAACTTTAAGTCTCTAATTTTGAGATCGTTTTCTACTTTTGCAATACTTGTGCTATTAATCTTTTCAATAAATTCAAGTTTGTATTCACTTTCTTGAATTTTAGTTTTTTTATCACTTAATGCATTATTTTCAACGTTGTTTAAGACATCTATAAATTCTTTTGAAACTACTTTGAATAAGTCAATAAAGATTTTAAATAAGTTTTTATTAAACTCATTTGCAATGAAAAATATGTTTCCTAATTGAACTTCTTTGTTTTGTTTATCTTTTTTTACAAACGCTTCTTTAGCAGCGTTGAAAAAGTGTGATAAGTCACCGTTGAAGTTATCTGAAAGTTCGCTAAAGTGGTTAATGAAATCACTTATGTGTCCATATGTTAGGTTTTTTAGTGGGTGAGCAAATTGCTCATAAACTTTTTGTTCTTTTAAAAGCTTATCTTTATTCTTAACAACTGATAAACAACTAAGTCAAATATCGACTAAAGGAATGTTGTTATCATCGTCATCACTAATATCGAGAAGGTCAAAATAGTCACTAATATAATCTAAATCTTTCTTTCTATTTGTGAAATCATTAGTATTATCGTATCTATCTGCTTCATCAATTAATTTATTGTAGTTATATAGGGTTAAAAATGAATTCTTGTCTTTAAGTTCAAAGTTTCTAACTTTTTTATAAGTTAAATTTTTGTTATCTTTGGAAATATAGAAGGCTGTTTTTGAATTAGAATAGATTTTAATTTCAGGAATAGAAATAGAAGAGTAAGGCCATTTATCTTGCTCCTCACTCTTTTTTATAAAGATATTTGAAATTGTTAATTGAAGATCTTTATTTTTCATTAGTATCCTAATTTTGAATTTTTCTTAATCAACTTAATAATGATTGAATATGAATAGTAAATAACAAAAACGTTAAATCAAATCTTGACAGGACTGGAAATAATATGTTGGGTTATTCATAAGAAAATATCTTTTGTTTCTCCATTTCCTAAACTCATATTATCCCCGAGAGATAAAATTGGTATATTAATAAGTTCCAAGAAAGCAGAGAACACTATAATCGGGACAAATATTAAGAAGCGCTCAACCCTCATTTTGAATCTTGCGACAATTATGAAAATAAGTAATAATGACATCCCTGTAATCATTAAAGCAAGTAATCCTCAACGATTTGGAATTAAACCTTTTTCAATATATTTATCTGGAACTCAAAAACCTACATAGTAAGTTATTATAATAATTACCAATGATATTAAAAAGACTGCTGCAGTGGTATAAACATTCTTTAAGATGTCTTTTGAATTATCATCTCTAATGAATGCTCTTTTTGAATTAAGTTTAATTAACTTATCGCCAACTTTAATAGCTTTTTCCATAGTAGTTTCATTTTTAGAAAGCTTTCTATATTTCTGTGCTAATAAAGTAATTTTAATTGAAATTCTTTCAAGTCTATATTCCTTACTGAAAGCATATTGTAAAAACGACACAAAGTAAAGCCCAAAGATACCTGAAATAAGACCGTTAATAGCTGTCGCTAGAGTGTACATCGGGTTATAACCAACAGGTGGAACAAAAAGTAAAGATAATAAATCTGACACAACACCGACAAAAACTCCAATGACAGGTCCAAAAACAAAACCTGTGATTTTTACAGGTAATCCTATAAATGAGAATTTGAATGATGGAATATTAACAATAGGCATTAACTGAGCTGCAACAACGGTAAAGCTAACTGATATAGCAATCAAGATGGCTATAAAAACCATATTCTTAATAGTTCATTTACGTAATAGTCCTCACTCCGATAATGACGACATAAGCTTAGCTGTTACCTTTGTTTTCATATTATTAATTTTATAATAATTCCTATTTATTAAATTATTAATTTAATAAATAAAAAAGACCTATCTAGTAGGTCTAAATGTCTAATATCATTTATTGAAAATTTGAAGTAGTTTGAGTATTTTTGGTTTATTTTGCAATATCTTTAAAGTTCTCTTTTCTTTATAGACTTGTGTTTTATAAATTACAGGTTTTTTGTGTGTGAATGTATCAAAACCAGCTTTACCTCTATACTTACCAATTCCACTTTTACCTCTACCTCCAAATGCTAAACGTCTATTTTGTAGTTGTAAAAGTATATCATTTATTACTATTGAGCCAGCTTTAATTTCACTAGTTACTTTATTAATTTCATAACTATTTCTCGTGAACAAGTAAGCTGTTAATGGTTCAGATTTTGAATTTACAAATTTAACTGCATCGTCTAACTCATTAAAAGTAATAATAGGCAACAATGGTCCAAAAATTTCTTCAGACATAACTTTCTGAGTTGTGTTATCTGATAATTCTAAGATATTTAAATCAAATTGTAATGTTTCTTCATTCCTTTTAGCTTGTGGTGCTAATTTAACTAATCTATCATAATGTTCCTTATTTACAATTCTTGCAATATCCTCATTCATCGCATTTTTTTCTTTAAAAATGGAATGGTATGAATTGTTAATTTCCTGAATTAACTCTTCTTTTTTCTCTTTATGTACTAATACATAATCTGGTGCAATGCATGTTTGACCTGCATTAAGTAATTTTCCTAAAACCAATTTGTTAGCTGCTTCTTCCATATCTGCTGTGTACCCAACAATAAGAGGTGATTTTCCACCCAATTCCAATACGCATGGAATTAATAATTCAGCAGCTTTCTTATAATAAATTTGTCCAACTTTTTCTGAACCTGTAAAAAAAATAAAATCAATCTTATTTTCAGAGTAAATTTGTTCAACTATTTCCTTATCTCCTTCATAGATTTTAACTTGTGCACTATTGAAAACAGTTGTTAAAATCTTTTTAACAATTTGATTCGTGTTAGGACATAATTCAGATAATTTCAATATTACGTTATTACCTGTTCCTATTGCATTAATAACAGGAATGAGAGATAAATTGAATGGATAATTTCAAGGACATACAATTAGAACATTTCCGTATGGTTCGCTTTTTATGTATGTCTTGCTGTAAAAAGTCTGAATTGAGTTTGTTACTCTTTTATTTTTTCATCATCTTTTTAGCTTTCTAATATATAAATTAAGTTCATTTAAAACTTGACCTACTTCAGTGGCTTCAGCTTCTAAGGGATTTTTATTTAAATCTTTTTTGAGAGCTTCATAAATTAGTTCTCTGTTGTTTAATATTTCTACTTTAAGCTTTTTTAAATTTGATTTTATTTCCTTAATTTCGTGTTTATACATAATTATTATTTTACTTTATTTTATGATCATAATAAATAGCTTTTACATAGTGTACATGATGTAAAAAATTAAAAAGCCACTTCAGTAAAGTGGTTGAACTAAATTAGAAAAGCAGATATTTTTTCATTTTGTTTATTTAGAAAATAATCTTACTAATTAAATATCATAATTTGTGATAATTACTTCCTGAGCTCTACCTCTACGATCTGATTTTGAATTGATACCACTTTTCGCATCAATCACTTGAATATTAAAACCATCATAGTGTCCATATTATAAAAAAATGTGTGTTTTGTAAACTGGGACACGAAATATGGACAATCCATATTTCGTGTTTTTTGTATAGGAG